>JBBSLR010000027.1:0-12460 GCA_038255045.1 Phormidesmidales cyanobacterium | reverse complement strand
TTCACCAAGTCGATGGTTGCCTGCTCGTCGTACCACTTAGCAAACAAAAACTTGACCATCGCATCCACCTCTTCCTGGGGCTGCAATCCTTCGTTATCCCGCAAGATCGAGTGACAACCCGATCGCGTATCCCCCAACACCTCCCGAAACTTGTCACGGGTCAACGGCTGCAACCCCGTCTGAATGCCATTCGGGCGACACAACGGAGTCAGTACAGTTGATTCCCTATGATGCCTGAAAGGGGCTGAGTTGTCTTGGTTTTAGAGAGGTTCCTTAGACCCAAGACAACTCAGCCGAGATTCTAGACCAGCGTAAATTCTGGCTTTTCTCAGCAGGGGTTGTCATATCTCTGCCAACCAGTCCTAGACTAAGCCATCCTCATCTTCAACCTGGGCGCTCACCGTCGCCACTGGGGACAGAGGTTCAGCGGGTGTTGGCGGCTCCACTGGGGCTGGTGGCCCACTGGGGGTCGGCTCGTCTGGGGTGGGAAACGGAGGCGCTACCGGGGGGGCGGGAGCCGGCGGGGCGGGGGGCTTGGGTTCTGGCTCTGGAATACCCAACTGCTGACGGGCCTGGGCGAGTAGGTAGGATGTGCTTGACTGCACTGTATCGAGCAGCACCTGGCCGCTGGAGGTGATGGGCTGAGCATCGGCGCTGGTGTCTTTTTCGCTGAGGTCGATATACCATCTGCGGGTGCTGCGCCCTAGGCCAACGGCGGTGCGGTAAAACCATTCGCCGCCCACAAAGGTGAGGCAAATGACCAGCCACAGCAAAACGCCCACCTCTCGGAGAATATCCCAGGTGCGGGCCACGGTCTTTTTATAAATGTCGCCAGTGTCGGTAGAGAACAACAGCTGGCTAACAAGATTGGCCTGTTCTTTAATTGTGTCCATGGGGTTTAACTCTCCAATGGCTGAGCATAGGTTGGGCAATGGCGGCCTATGGCGCTGTCCTGCGCCATAGTATCAGTGTGCAGATCTATGGCGCGGCTGTGGGCAGGTTGACCCCAGGCAAAGGCAATATTAAGCCGCTTCACTCCAGATTTTTTTGAGCACCTGGTCGGGCGAAATATCTTCTAGGGTGCCGGTGGCGGAGGTTAGGGGCACAAGGCGGTCTTGGCCTGGGGCGCTGGGTAGGGTAGCGCTGTCGCCGGCAAATAGACCTAGGGTGTAGACGTTGAGCGCGATCGCCAAGGTCAGAGGGTAGCCCTCAACGGCGACCAACAGGTTGGCGGCGGCAATCAGGGCGGCGGTTTGGCCAGGGGTTTCGGGCCGCAACGTCTTGAGGCCGGGCACGGCATTGGCGATCGCGGCTGTCTGGGGGGCGGCATCGTCGGTTTCTAGCAGGGCCAGGGGCATATCGGGCTGGCGCTGCTGAAAGTCTTTGAGAATGGCAATCCAGCTTTCGGTGGGGTAGGTGGTGCCGCTAGCCGTGGCACCGGGGTACACCAGCACATACCCACTCACCAACCCGACCCCCTGGCGCAGGTTGTCTACGGCGGTCAGGTCTTTACGGGGTACATTCACCGACAGGGCCGGCAGCGCGCCGTTAATGTTGATCAGCTGCAGCAGGTCACTGTGGTGAGCCGACTCGGCGGAGCGGGGTACCGTTGCGGTCAGTAGCCGATTGTTGGCCGACCCACCGTAGCCGAGGCGGGTGGGTACACCGCTGAGCCACAGCAGCAGGGCAATCGACCACGAGTCGGTGAGGGTAAGGGCAACGTCAAACTCGCGATCGCGCACAATGCCCAACAGGTTGGCCCAGTCGGCGGGGCTGTTGCTGGCCTCAAAACTGTAGGGCACCACCTCGGCAACCCCCTTTGAGAGCTGATAGATAGCCGTGGCGCTAGGAGCCGCAACTACTGATACTTCAGCGTTTTCGAAGCTATCTTTGATCTGATTAATGATCGGAAAGAAGCTCAGCTGAGTCTCCGTTTCCCCTGGAACAAGAGCCAGTACCCGCATATGTCACGTCCATGCCTGTTCGCAAGTATTGTAGTGGAACCTGGTCAAGGTTTAGGGGCTATATGGCTGACAAAATGAATTAAATTTCACCAAAGGGGATAAAATTTCTTCGATTTAGACTAAACCAAACTATAGCGATGGCCATCGCGCTTAGGACATCGGCCCCTGACCGTGGCAAAAACTGGGACAGCGCCATGGCATATAGCCATCGCTCCAGGGGTGTAGGTCAGGTCCTAACCGTTCTGGCGATGGCTATAAATTCCAGCCCAGTCCGCTACGGTTCTGCCCTGTGTCTATGCCTCCGGTTCATCTGCTCATCCCCGCCGCTGGCAGCGGTCGCCGCATGGGGGCCGATCGTAACAAGGTCTTGATCGAGCTGCTCGGCCAGCCCATCATCGCCTGGACGCTTCGGGCCGCTGCCCAGGCCGAGGCCGTCGTTTGGCTGGGGCTGGTGGGCCAGCAGGGCGATCGCGTTGCCCTAGAGGCGATCGTCAATACCCTCAATCTGCCCAAACCCGTAGCGTTTATCCTCGGCGGCAGCACCCGCCAGGAGTCGGTCTACAACGGGCTGCAAAGCCTGCCTCCCGAGGCCACCCGAGTGCTGATCCACGACGGGGCGCGCTGCCTAGCCACCCCAGACCTCTTTAACCGCTGTGCGGCGGCCCTGGCCGATCAGTCGGGCCTGGTGGCGGCAGTGCCGGTAAAAGACACCATTAAGCTGGTAGACGCGACGCTGGCGGTCGAGGCCACCCCCGACCGCCAGCGCCTGTGGGCGGCCCAGACCCCCCAGGGTTTTGAGGTGGCGCTGCTCAAACAGTGCCATCGGCAGGGGCTCGATCAGGGCTGGAGCGTCACCGACGATGCCGCCCTGTTTGAACGGTGTCACCTGCCCGTACAGGTGGTGCCGGGCGAAGAAACCAACCTCAAGGTGACAACGCCGATGGATCTGGCGATCGCAGAATTTATCCTAAAACAGCGCCTGGGCTAGCCCAAAGGCTCCCCAGGCGCTGCTGTAGTTAACCCTTCGAGAGCTTTGCCCCCAGAGGGTTAACCCCCAGAAGGTTCACCCTAAAGGTCACCGCCGCGCAAAAACAGCAGAAACACAATCACCGGCCCAGCGATAACGATCATACCGAGCATCGTTAACTGAGCAATTAGCTCAAAGTTAATATTGCTTAGGAAATTGCTCAGAAAGCTCATGGATCCTCCCAACACAAGGCGATTAGACTAAAGTAAAACTTGCTTTCGGTGCTTATTTTACCCGTTAACGGGTCACCCATTTTAGATAACTTAACAAAATTCTAAGGCAGCACCCGTTGTCCCCCACCAGCTAGGCCACCGACGGCCAGAGGAGAAATCAGTGGCCACCTGGCAATGTGTAAAGTCCTGCGGCGCCTGCTGCTTCCTGGCTCCCGACGAGCGCCCCGACCTCGAGTCATACCTGAAGCCTGACCAGCTGGCGCTGTATTTGAGCATGGTGGGCGAAGACGGCTGGTGCATTCACTACGATGCCGGCGATCGCCGCTGCACCATCTACCCCGATCGCCCCAGCTTTTGCCGCGTTACCTTCAGCACCTTCGAGACCATGTTTGGCATTGCCGCCGATGAGCTAGACGACTTTGCCATCGACTGCTGCCAAGAGCACATTGCCGACATCTACGGCGACGAGAGCGCTGAGATGGAGCGGTTTAATGGGGCGGTGGGGGTGGAGGAGTGAGGGGGTGGAAGAGTGGATGGGTGGGTAGGTGGGTGGACCCACGCGACCTGTCCCGTGGAAGGTTGCCGTGACTGAAGGGCATGGGGTTGCGATCGCGGCTATACTTCCAGATAATGAAAGCATTATGAAATAACTTCTACTATTTTTTTTATTGTGTCTATCTCTAGCTCAGCCCCCGAGTCTGCCGCCAGCAAGGCGTCGGCCAGCCGAGCCGCCTTTTGGCGGGTGTTTGGCTCTACCTTTGTGACCATTTTTTTGGCCGAGCTGGGCGACAAAACCCAGGTCACCACCCTGCTCATGAGCGCCCAGTCCCAGGCCCCCTGGATTGTATTTCTCGGCGCGGGTACCGCCCTGGTCACCACCAGCCTGATCGGGGTCTTACTGGGGCAGTGGCTGGCCCGCCGCGTTTCTCCCGCTACCCTCGACACCGCCGCCGGAGCCATGCTGTTAGGCATTACCGTCTGCCTCCTCTGGGATATCGCCCACCTCTAGCCCAGGCGAGCACATAGGCACCGCTCCCCTATCCCTCACTCATCCACCTACCCATCCACCCACCTACTCACTCACTCGTCTCCACCCACCCACTTACCCCCACCCCCTCCATGGACTGGAACCTCCTCACCCTCAGCTTCACCGCCGTCTTTATCTCAGAACTGGGGGATAAAAGTCAGCTGGCGGCGATCGCCCTGGGGGGCAGCTCCAAATCTCCCCGCGCCGTGTTTTTGGGCACCTCGGCGGCCCTGCTGCTGGCCAGTCTGCTGGGGGTAATCGTCGGCGAGGGCACGGCTCAGATTTTGCCAGAGCGCTTGGTCAAAGCCGTCGCCGCCGTGGGCTTTGCGCTGCTGGCGACCAGGCTGCTGTGGCCAGGGGAAAGCGCAGAATAGTGCAGCGTCAAAACTAAAAATTAGGGTGCGTGTAGGTTGGGTGAAACGAAGTGGAACCCAACAGCAGCAGGCCTTGCTGGGTTCTGCTATCGCGCCACCCAGCCTACAAATTTAGGCTTGACAGACCACTAGGCTGGCCGTGACGTTAGAGCCAGCTAGTCTAGAACTGAATCTGGTCAATCACGCCCCGCAGAGTCTGGGCCGAGTGCCGCAGCAGCTCCTCTTCGCGGGGGCTGAGGGTGAGGTTTAAGCGGCGGCTGACGCCCATGCGCCCCACCACCGCAGGCACGCTCAGGCAGACATCCTGAATGTCAAAGATTTCGTCGATCACGCAGCTTACTGTCAGCACCCGATTTTGGTCGCGCACGATCGACTGCACAATCTGCGTCACCGCCAGGCCCACCGCGTAGTTGGTATACCCCTTCCGCCGAATGATTTCGTAGGCCGCGTTTTTGGTCTGCTGAAAAATCTCATCCATCGCTTGGCGATCGCCCGGCGCCATGCCGTCGTGGTAGATCGACGTGCTCGGCCATGGTGCCCGCCCTAATTACCGTCGGCTCCACAAACGACATGCCCTGCTCTAAATCCATCACCTCGCCGATCAGCTTGTCCTGGTTAATGTCAACCAGCACCAGCTCATCTAGCACATGCTGAATCATCATGGCGTAGGCGCAGGCCAGCCCCACCTGCCCGGCCCCCACAATCACCCCCTTTAGGGGCCGCAGCGGGTCGGTGGTCAACGTTGTCAGTGGATTGGAGGTAAACAGGCTATCAAACATAGGACATCCTGGTTTACGGGGCCAATGCCTTCAATAAACCACATGGCAGCAGATTGTCCTGTCAATAGCAGTTCATGACAGCATAACTGGCTCACGACAGCATCGGCGGTGGCGATGGGGCAGCACCCTGCCGATTGCCCACCATGGCCTCTAGCTGGGTCTGTAGATCTTTTGTGAGCTGTTTGGCCCCGGCCTTGAGCGCCTCAGGCGAATCGTCATCACTGAGGTAGGTCTGCACCGGCACCGGTTCGCCAATCGTGATCTGCACCGGGCAGCGCCAGCTCGGGTAGGCCTCGCCGTAGAAAATATCTACGGGCAGCACCTGCACCCCTAGCCCAGCCCTAGCGGCCTCGGCCTGCACCGCCAGCCGCGCCAGCCCCGGCTTAAAGGGGTGTACCCGGTCATCTCGGCGAATGCCACCCTCGGGGTAAATCACCAGCATTTCGCCCTCTAGCAGGAGGTCAATGCCGTAGCGCAGGCTGGCCACCGTAGGCCGCCGCACGTTGACCGCAAAGCCCCCCAGCCGACGAATAAACCATCCCTGAAGCCCCTTCACCTCGTCGGCGGTGACCATGAAGCGGAGATCGCGGCCCGTGACCGCCCGCCCGGTGGCAAAGGGCAGCAAAATTGAGTCCCAGCGGGCGCGGTGGCTAGGGGCTAAAATTACTGGGCCATGGGTGGGCAGGCGATCTTGGCCGGTAATGGTGATCGGGCCAAAGTAGGCCGGTACCACCAGGTGCTGGCCCAAGGCATAGGCCAGCGGGGTGAGCACGGGCGAGCAGCGAGATCGGGCCGGGGCGATCGCCTCAGCCTTGACCAATGCCGCCGCAGACGATTCAGGAAACTCAGGAGATGTCATAGCAAGGTGTGATGCAGAAGACATGGGTAGCTAAGTCTATAGTGCCAGCGCCAGGCCCCCTCAGTATGCCCGCCGCTGGCCGCTGGGCAGCCGACAACAGGAAACAATTGGTGTTTCAACCTGGTCTGTAGCATTACCCTACCGCCGTTGCCAACGACGCAAACCTTTGTCAGGACAGTTCGGCCGGTGTCATGGGGTCGAGGGCGATCGCTGCTGCCGCCGCCGCCGCTGAAACCATCCCTGTAACTGCTGCCGACAGGGTTCGGCTAGTACTCCATCGACTACCGCCAGCCGATGGTTTGAAGCGGGGCCATCGGGCAGGTTGAGCACCGATCGCACCGCCCCGGCCTTGGGGTCGGGGGTGCCGTACACCAGCAGCCCCAAGCGGCTGAGAATAATGGCCCCGGCACACATGGGGCAGGGTTCTAGGGTGACGTAGAGGGTGCAGTCATTGAGATGCCAGTTGCCCAACTGGCGGGCCGCCGCTCGCAGCGCCAGCACCTCGGCGTGGGCCGTCGGGTCTTGGTCTTGCTCGCGCCGATTGCCCACCTCCGCCAGCACTACGTCTCCGGGGCCAACCACCACGGCACCCACAGGCACATCGCCCGCATCGCCCGCTACCTCGGCCAGCTCCAGCGCCCGCCGCATCCAGCGGTGGTGGTTCACGTCTAGCTCATTCTCCAAATCCAGCGGAGGAATGTCGTAGGGCATAGTAGGGGCTAGCGCGAACTGCCGAATTATTTATAGCAGATTGGTTTGTCTTCCTGCACCCGCCCGCCCCAGCAGCAGTCGAGGAATGTCTCTGCCATGGTGAGGGCACCGAGAGCTGGCGATCGCCCATGGCACCGCTGACACAGATTCCGACCGACACCTGGGTTGCCGCCCCTGGGGACGAGTATTGTCAGGTGCTGAATGCCTGCTTTTCGTTAAATGTAGGCTGAAATATCTTCGCCGCACTCGTCGGCCAGGTAGCACAGCGCCCTAAACCGCAGCTCCACCAGCTCGTTGTAGAGGGGGTTGAGCTTGCACAGGGGCGGAATGTGAACCACAGATCGCCCAAACAAAACGACATCTCGCTCGAAAGGGCACTGGGCGGGGATCAGCTCCGCCACCTTGCGCGCCCGGCGGGGAGTCTCGATGCGCAGCTGGCCAACCCACTGGCGCAGTGGCCGAAATAGGTCGAGGGGGCGGGTGCGGCCCGCAGCGCGCAACCCTTGACCAACGGTAGATAGAATGCTTTTCATGGTTAAACCTCTTGCAAGTCCAACAATTGAGACTGCCTGAGAAACTATCGAGCCTTGAGCCAGACTTGCTGTAAAAGCTCAACGCTTGATAGAGGGAACATTGAGACAACGAACATTGATACAATCAGAGACCCCGGTGAAGCCATCTGCCTAAGCTAAAGAATTCCCCTCGATATCGGGTAAAGCATCAGCAAAGCCCCACCAATTTCAACTAAAGCTTCGGTGAAGAGTAACTTCATTAGGGTGGGTTGATATTCCGGAAACTCTCTCTGGCATTGATTCTTCGGCTTTAGAGCAGCTCACTTTTGGCAACCAATATCCAGTAGATTTGCTGAAATTATCTAGATTGGATAGTGACAAAATAACTGGCTACCTGCGTGGAAGCCGTGACACTTTTACAAGTGGGTAAAGGCGTTCACGACCTTCCTCTAAAAACTCTGATTTCTGTATAGAAAACTACCTAATCTGATAGTAGGTGGAACTAATTAAATGTAAAACCACTGTAGGATGGGTTAGCGCAGCGTAACCCATGCCAGATAAGGGTTTGATGCGTTACGGCTATGCCTAACACATCCTACTTATGATTCTGCCGACCTACTTACCATCGTCAATGAACTTTTAGGAGCGCTCAACCATGGCCAAGTATGTGATGTGGGGCAGCTACTGCGAAAACGTTTTAGAGCAGCGCGCCCCCTTTCGAGAATCTCACCTCCAGGGATTGCAGCAGCAAAAAGACAGCGGCACCCTGGTGGCCCTCGGCCCGACCGTCGACAACAGCAAAGTGTTTGGCATTTACGAAGCCGATAGCGAAGCAGCAGTCCGGCAGCTGGTAGAAGCTGACCCCTACTGGCAGAACGGCATTTGGACCGAGTACAGCGTCTACGCCTGGAACCAGGTGTTTTAGCACCGGGTGTTTTAGCACCGGGTGTTTTAGCTGGCCGACCATCTTTAGCGGCCATTTCCCATTAAAATGGCTCCGTTCGGGTTCATCGCCCATAGCCTAGTTCAATGAGGTGCCGTGGCTAAGTTAGCGCTTACTCAAATCGAGCAGCTCCAAAATATTGGGGCCTACCTGCGCCAGGTGCGCCAAGACAAAGGGCTACCCCTAGAGGTATTGGCAAACCAAATCTTTATTCGCCCGGCGTTGCTCCACGCCCTGGAATCGGGGAACGATGGCGAACTGCCTGAGCCAGTCTTTATTCAAGGCTTTATTCGCCGCTATGCCGAGGCTTTGGGGCTAGATGGTCAGGCCATTGCCCAAGAGTTTCGCGTTACCCCGGTGGATGTGCTGCCCACCCCAGAACTGCTGGCTAAGGCCGATACCAATGGCGTGGTAGAACCCCAAACCCGCCCCAGTATTAAGGTGATTGAACAGGCCCCCCCGGCCTCAACCTTGCGCCCGTCGCGCAGTTCGCCACTGCCGCTGCTGCTGAGTCTGGGGGCGCTGGCAGCAATAGTAGGCTTAGGCATCTGGGGGCTGGTGAGCCGCAGCGGCTCGCCGTCCCGCGCCAATGGCACCGATCCGGTGGCGGAGACCACGCCTGAAGCGCCGACCGATGGCGAGGCCGCAGCGCCCTTGGAGCCGATAGATTTAGAGGCCAGCGCCCCCCTAGAGGCTCCGGTGGTGGTGAGCGCTAGCCTGAGCGATCGCGCCTGGCTCAGTGTCATAGCCGACGGCTCCAACGTCTACGAAGGCGTTGCCGAAAGCGGCTTTGAAGAAACCTGGACAGCCCAGACCAGCTTGGTGTTTAGAACCGGTAACGCGGGCGGGGTAGAGCTGTCGGTCAACGGCGATCGCGCTGTCGTGCTGGGCAGCTCTGGCGTGGTTAGAACCGTGACCCTGACCCCAGAATCAGATGTAGAGAGCGTTCAGTCGCCCTAGCCCAGAGTCTGAGGCCTACAATGGAAGCGACCACCCTACTGCCCCTCTGCCCGACCTATGACACCGCCCACCGAGCTTGAGACCGCCACCTCTGCGACGGCCAGCCCCATCGGTGCCGCTGCCAACCCAACGGTTGAGAGCGATGACCCGCCCTACGATGTCGAGATGTCGCTGTTTGACCACCTAGAAGAGCTGCGGCAGCGCATTTTCTACAGCCTGATTGCTGTGGTGCTGGCCATTGTGGCCTCTTTTTGGCAGGTTAAACCCATCGTTAGTCTGCTTGAGGTGCCCGCCCAGGGGGTGAAGTTCTTGCAGCTGTCGCCGGGGGAATATTTCTTCGTCTCGTTTAAGGTGGCGGGCTACAGCGGCCTAGTGGCAGCCAGCCCGTTTATTCTCTACCAGGTGCTGATGTTTGTGCTGCCGGGGTTGACCCGGCGAGAGCGGCGGCTGGTGGGGCCGCTGGTGCTGGGGTCGAGCGTGCTGTTTTTTGCCGGGCTGCTGTTTGCCTACGTGGCGCTCATTCCGGCGGCGCTAAACTTTTTTATTAGCTACGGGGCCGATGTGGTCGAGCAGCTGTGGTCGATTGATCGCTACTTTGAGTTTGTGCTGCTGCTGTTGTTTAGCACCGGGCTGGCGTTTCAGATCCCTATTTTGCAGATGCTGCTGGGGCTGCTGGGCATTGTCAACTCTGAGCAGATGATCAAAGGCTGGCGCTACGTGCTGCTGGGGGCGGCGATTCTCGGAGCCGTTTTGACCCCCTCCACTGACCCGGTGACCCAGAGTTTGCTGGCCGGAGCGGTGCTGTTTCTCTACTTTGGCGGCATTGGCCTGGTGAAGGCGATCGGCAAATAATGCCAAGCATAAACCTCATTCAAGCCCAGACGTAGAGCTTTGCCGGTAGGAATACTACAGCTCCCGAGCTGAACGTATGTGGGAAACACTAATAATCAGATAGCTCCCCTTCACCAAGATTTCAGGTTAGGATCAGGCGGTCGCTACAGTCTGACGAGAACCCATGTTTTTAGATGAACTAACTCCATTTGTGCAAGAGCTAACCGCCCATCCTGTGGCATTTTTGGGCGGTCTGGCCTCTGGTCTGCTGCGCCTTGACCTATCCGATGACCCGGTGAAGAGCTGGCTCAACAACCAGGGCGCTGCCCCGACTGCCAGCGCCGCCAGCCGCGCCAGCGATCGCAACGGTGGGCCGCAGAGCATTTCGATTGATTAGGCCAGTGGCTAGAACAGCTGACCAGACCCGATCACTAGGCAGCAACTAAGCAACCCGTTGCTGGGGCAGCAGCTCATGGATATATTGCCTGACTCGCCGCACCAATGCCTGAATCTGGGGGTTTGGGGTGGCGGTGGCGGCGGTGCTCAGGGTGCGATGGTAGTCAGCCAGGGCACAGTTCCAGTCGCCGCGCAGGTGATAGGTGCGGCCCCGCTCAGCATAGATAAATTCTGGCAGCTGGTGGAACATCAGCGCTTCGTCAAAGCAGTCTAGGGCACCCTCAAGGTCACCCAGCTGCCGCAGGGTGGCTCCCAAATTGATCCGGGCGCGGCTGTTGAAGGGGTTGAGGTCGACGGCGCGTTCGTAGTCGTCGAGGGCGGCGGTGAGGTGGCCTAGGGCCGCGTGGCACATGGCCCGGTTGTTGTAGGCCTGGTCTAGGTCTGGCCCCAGGGTAACGGCGCGATCGCAGTCGGCCAGGGCCGCTTTGGGTTGGCCTAGCCGTAGGTGTACCAGGCCTCGGTTACTGTAGTACATGGCCTGGTGGGGGTGGCGCTCAATCAGCTGGCCCATCAGTCGCAGCGCCTGGGCATATTGCTGACGCTTGACGGCCGCCGCCGCCAGCCGACTGAGGGTATCGTCAGTGGTGGCATGATCCCCAGTGCTGGGGCAGGGTGATGAGCTGGCAGGGGCCGCTCGGGAGGCAATTGCGCAAACCGGATACTGCTGTCGTTGGTAGGTGTGCATGGCCATAGTCCTGTAGTGTGCTCATAAACCGTGCTGCCGGCTCAGCGGAGGCAGGTGGTGATTACCTATCCCCATGGCCTATCCCCACGGCTAGAGGTGAAGCCTGGTGCCAAAACTTAGCTTTAGAGTCCCATCTCTGCTGAAATGACTGAAATGAGTCTGTGGCAGTTATTCAGTTGGCTAAAGCCGACAAATGAGGCGCACTGGCTGCTCTGAAAGAGTCAGACCGGCCCTAAAGGGGCGATCGCCTCTGGTTTTACGGGCCTGGTAACCCTGGCCGATGAAGCTATATTCTCATCAACCCCTGGGGGGCCAAACCGAGAAAAAACGGAGGTTAAGGGGGAGATTGGGGGCCTGACTCCGTTCTCAGGGCAAACCCTGCGGAAATATACGCAGATACCCTATGTAGTTTTTTGTGCATGATTGAGGATTTCATGACGCCCTAGGTAGGTACCGCCTGGGCGATCACCACCACACTCGACAGCCTTCCCCAGGCGAGGCAATGACCCGGGGAAGGCGTAATGCACCCGTGTAATTCACAATGCGGTGGAATAGGCGGCCGTGGATGTGGTGCGATCGCCCCCAGGGTCTACCAGGTGGGATCCACGTATAGATTGATGACTAGTTTCTCCTGCCCCGGCGGCACCGCCGTAATGCAGGCGCAAATGGGGTCTGCTTGCCCCTCTAGCTCGACCTCGCAGGCGTGGCACGACCCCATCAGGCAGCCGGTCGGGATGCTCACCCCGGCGCGGTCGGCTACGGCCAGCAGAGGTTCTCCGACTTCGGCCTCGACCGTCACGCCGTCGGGCAGAAATTGAATTGATACGCTCATGGCAATTGGTTCGGGGCAATTGGTTCGGGCGAACGGCTGTTCGCCCCTGCGGTTCCACTGGGCGGTTGGGGGCAGATCTCTCTAGGCCTGGACTCTGGCCTGCTTGAGCATGGCCACCAGGGTGTGGTGGGCGTCTTCGGCCCCCTCTAGGGTGTGGTCAAAGGGCACTCGCACAGAAGCTGGTGCGCCGTCTACGGTCACCGCCAGGGTCATGCCCTCAGGATCAACCGCTTCCATCACGGCGGCGGTGGCGGTGGGCTGGTTGCCGTAGGCGGTGGCGTACAGCAGCACCGCTGCGGCGTGGTCGTCGTTCATGTGCTTGCAGAT
>JBBSLR010000026.1:0-12696 GCA_038255045.1 Phormidesmidales cyanobacterium | reverse complement strand
TGGCCCTGGTGCTCAGCAATCACGCTCTGGCCCACCTGAATCCACACGCCCTGATCGGGCACCGACCAGTCCTGTCGCCGCAGCCCTGCCATATAGTCGGCCACGATCGCCTCCACCACCGGGTCGCGGCTCAGCCCGGCAACCCACGGCGACTGCCACTCACTTTGCAGGGCGGCGGCGTTAAACCCAGAGGGTTGCAGGGGGCGCAGCTCACCAGTGCCAAAGATCACCGAGAGCACCCCTAGGGGCATTGCTACCAAAGACGAAATCACAGGGTGCACAGCCAGTCCTCAACGCATTCAATGCATCAGCTAATCTAAGGATCTCGTGATTAATGATCTAGCCCCTGGGGCCAGGGTGCCCTCGCCTAAGATACCTCAGTTATTTTAGGCGCAACGGGGAAAGTCGGTAGATAGGTTGAGGGCACGAGGCTCACACCTCTGCCTGACGCCCTCAACCTTACCTCCTCCTAGACCCCATGATTGTCTGCATTCCTGACCTGTTGACCGCTGACGAAGTAGAGGGCCTCAAGCATGACCTGACCCAGGCGGAGTTTGTGCCGGGAGAATCAACGGCGGGCTGGCATGCCAAGCTGGTTAAGCAGAATGAGCAAGCCGTCCAGCAGCCTGCCATGGAACCCTTGAAGGCCATTATTCGAAATGCGCTGGCGAGGAACGCGCTGTTTCAGGCGATCGCCTGCCCCCGCACTGTCCACTCCCTGCTGTTTAGCCGCTACGGGGTGGGCATGAGCTATGGACGGCATACCGACAATGCCCTGATGGGGGGCGCTAACTTTTATCGCTCGGATGTGTCGTTTACGGTGTTTTTAAGCGGGCCAGAGGCATACGACGGCGGCGAACTGGTAATCGAGGGGGCCGACAGCGAGCAGCCCTACAAGCTGGCGGCGGGGGGCGCCATTGTCTACCCATCTACCACGCTGCATCGGGTGGAGACGGTGGTGAGGGGCGATCGCACTGTGGCCGTGGGCTGGGTACAAAGCCTGGTGCGCGATGCCGCCCACCGCGAAATTCTCTTCGACCTCGAAGCGGTGAAGCGCACCCTGTTTGCCCAAACCGGCAAGACCCCAGAGTTTGACCTGTTGACCAAAACCACCGCCAATCTGCTGCGCCAGTGGGCCACCTAGGGGCGCACAGCAAGAACTATTATCAACAAAAAAGTCTGCTATCAATCAGAAATGGGTATAGAAGCGAATTCCTGGGGTTTGATCGCGCTGAAATCCCTTTAAGTCAAGGAATTTTCAGCCTAGCGGGGTTCATCCCTTTAATTCTATTTGACAGTGATTCCCATTTGAAATACAGTCTGAAATTATCATTTCATTGTCACGTAGGGGTTTTCATGAACGCTCGATACAAGGCCGTAGACCTGTTTTTGGCGGCGGGGGTAATGGTGGCGGGGGCGCAAACCGCTGCCCAGGCAGGCGTAACGGTCACCCCCGAGGGCTGGGGTGGCCCTGCCGAGGCAACGCTGGTCAGTCAAAGCCCGGTCTGTCGTCCGATGGCAGTTGATGGTGGCGGCGAGGGCGGTGGCGCTGACGAGGGCGGCGAGGGCGGTGAAGGCGGTGAAGGGGGCGCAGCCCTGCCCGCTGAGACGGCTGAAACCGTTGTGTTAGCGCCGGGCGACCAGTTTCGCGATCGCCAGATCATCACCGACTTTGTCGATGCCCTGATCGTGCCCAACTACGAGCAGCTCACCGAGCGCTCAGGCGCGCGCTCTGAGGCGATCGCCGCCTTTGCGGCTGCCCCCACCGACGACACCCTGGCGGCGGCCCGGCAGGCCTGGTTGGCCACCCGCCAGCCCTGGGAGCAAAGCGAAGCCTTTGCCTTTGGCCCCGCCGCATCCCTGGGTCTAGATGCCGAACTGGACGACTGGCCCCTGAATGAAACCGACGTGCAGGCGGTGCTAGAGAGCGAGCATGCCCTCACCCCTGAGTATGTGGCCGAGTTGCAGACTAGCCAGAAAGGCTTCCATGCGATCGCCTTTCTGCTCTTTGGCACCGATGCCGACAAACCGCTGGAGTCGTTCACCGAGCGCGAGCTAGAGTATCTGGCGGCGATTGGGCCGGTGTTTGACGAGACCGCCAACGCCCTGCTCGCCAGCTGGACTGAGGGCATCGACGGCTTCCCCGCCTACCGCGATGAGTTTGTGCAGGCCGGGGCAGACAGCAACACCTACCTCACCCTGCAGGCCGCTGGGGAAGAGATCGTCCAGGGCATTTTGGGGATTTTGGATGAGCTGGGCAACGTCAAAATTGGCGCGGCCTTGGCCACCCAAAACCCGTTTCTGCTGGAGGCCCGCTTTGCCCAAAGCTCGCTCCAAGACTTTCAGGACAACCTGCTCAGCGCCCAAAACGCCTACCTGGGCACATTCCCGGCGGGCAATACCGAAGGCAAAGGGATACAGGCGTTTGTAGCTGCCGTTGACCCCGCCCTAGACGCCGAGATTCAGGCCCAGATGCAGACCGCCCAAACGGCGGTGGCCGCTATCCCCGGCCCGATTGAGGTTACCCTGTGCGACCCCACCGCCCAGCCCCAGATCAAAACCGCTGTGAACAGCATTGCTACTCTGTTTGAGACCTTTGAGCAGCGGGTGCTGCCCCTCGTTCAGCAATGATGCCATCCACTGTCAGGCTCCAGCAGGGTTGGGGGCGTCACCTGCTGCTGGCGCTGGTGGCTCTAGGGTTGGGGGTAGCCCTCTCGGCTCTGCTGCGATCGCCCGCCTACTCCCAAACCCCTAGACCCCAGGCGGGCGGCGACACCACCATCTACAGCCGCACCTCCCGCGCCTACAACCAGCCCGCCCCCAACCTAGATGCCTACTGGGCTGAGCGCCACGCCGTGGGCGACCTAGCCTTTGAGGCTGCCTTTGTCACCGCCCCGGCCCCGGTCAACCCCGGCCTGGGGCCGCTGTTTAACGGCACCGCCTGCGCCGGGTGCCATATCAAAAATGGCCGAGGTTTGCCCGAGAAAGGGCAGCGGGCCGTGCGGGTCAGCCAAATAGAGCCGGGTGTAGGGCATGGAAGTGATTATTCCTTTGCCCTGGAGGTCGAGGCACCGGGGGCAAATGCCCCTGCGGTGCCCGGCATTGGTACCCAGCTGCAAGAGCAGGGGGTGCATGGCCAGTCTCCCGAGGGTATTGTGCAACGGGTGTGGGAAGACCAGTTGGGCAATTACCCAGATGGTACGGAATATCGGCTGCGATCGCCCCAAATCACCCTGCTCGCCCTCGACGGCACGCCCCTACCGGCGGGCATTGCGATCTCAAACCGCATTCCGCAGCCGGTGTTTGGGGCGGGCCTGCTGGAGGCGGTGCCCGAGTCCGCCATTGTGCAGCGAGCCGACCCCGGCGATCGCGACGGCGACGGCATTTCGGGTCGCCCCAACCGGGTGTGGAACGTGACCGAGCAGCGCCCCACCCTGGGCCGCTTTGGCTGGAAGGCCAACACCCCCACCCTGTTGCAGCAGTCGGCCTCGGCCTACGTCAACGACATGGGGGTCACCAACCCGCTGTTTCCCGCCGCCGATGGCGCAATGGATATCGCCATGGACACCCTGGAAGCAGCGGCGGTCTATGTGCAGACCATTGCGGTGCCCGCCCGTACCCTGCTCGATGACCCCCAGGTGCAGCGGGGGGAGCGATTGTTTGCGGCGGCCAACTGCATGGCCTGCCATGTCTCTGAACTCCGCACTGGCTCTCACCAGATTCCGGGCCTGACTAACCAAACCATTCACCCCTATACCGACCTGTTGCTTCACGATCTGGGGCCAGGGCTGGCGGATGGTCGGCCCGATTTTGAAGCCTCAGGCCGCGAGTGGCGCACACCGCCGCTGTGGGGCGTGGGGCTGGCCCAGACGGTCTTGCCCTTCTCGGGCTTTTTGCACGATGGCCGCGCCCGCACCCTAGAGGAAGCGGTGCTGTGGCACGGGGGCGAGGCTGAGCTGGCGAAGGAAGCCTTTCGGATGATGGCAAAGGACGATCGCGCCGCGCTGATTCGGTTTTTGCGATCGCTTTAGGCCAGGTCGGCTTGAGTTAAGTAGGTGAGTGCAATTAAATAGAAGACGCTGGTGGGGGTGGAGGGGGTGAAACCCCCTGCCTGGGGGCGTAGCCCCCAAACTCCCTTCTTACAATTAATTAGATTCGGCTACTTAGGGGTAGATTTGCCCGTTGGATTGATTGGTTACAGGTTGGCAAGTTGGAACCTGCCAACTTGCCAACCTGCCAACCCTCCCAAAACTTCTTGCCCCATCACGATCGCTGTAGAGCCAGCACCTGATCTGAGGTCATGGGTTCGGCGGTCATGGTGTAGAGCAAGCCCTCCCGTACGGAAACCAAATTTAGGTAATATTCAGCCTCGCCGGGCTTGCTGACGGCGTACACCCGCACCCCTGAGTCAATCGATAATACTTCACCCGTGACATTGCTCACGGCGTAGCCCTGGGCCTCCAGGCGGGCCTGCAGATCGCCTGCGGCGCTGCGCCAGCTGCTGCTCACAGGGCTGCGCCAGCAGTCGGCCAACCCTTCGCAGGCGGCCTGGGCACCCTCTAAATGGGGAAAGTCGGCGTAAAGAGCAGGGGGTGGCGGTTCGGGGGCAGTAGGCGGCTCGGGGGAGATAAAGGGCGCAGGTTCAGGGGCAGCGGCTACAGGTTCTGGCGGTGACCCAGGCCGAACGTTGGGGAGGGGTGCGGTCGGGGCCTGAACCGCGACCTGGGGCGCGACCTGGGGAATCTCTGCCGCTGGGGCCGGGGGGGCCGGGGCAGCCGGAATTTCGGCGGGAGGCGGGTCTACAGCGGATTTGGGCAGCACCGTCACCGCCACATCGTCGGGGAGGGGGGAGGTTTCAGCTAGATCTTCTACCGGCGGGGAGTCGGAGGTTGAATCAGGGAGGACGAAGGCTAGCAGGGCACCGTGGGCGGCAAGGGAGGCGATCGCACACACCACCCCCAGCCAAGACCGCGATCGCCCCTTTGGCTTTGGCGAAGGGGGCTTTGGCGAAGGGGGCTTTGGCGAAGGGGGCGTTGGCGAAGGGGGCGTTGGCGAGGGGCGGCTAGGGGAGAACGTTGACGCGATTAGTCTGGGAGTCATTGTCGAAAGGCTGCGATCGCAGATGCGGTTAAGCTAACAGGACTTATTCCTCTTAGGACATTCTAGGGCTATTCTTCCAATGCCTCAAGCCCTTGCCTACAGGGCACTGATCAGCAGCAGAGACATAGGCCAAGCACAAGGGTATTGAAACTATCCGCCACAGGGCTGAGCTTAAATACAGCATTATCAAGAGAAGGTCGCAATAAGCGATACAATGCTACCTGACATCTCAATCCTCTGGGCCATCCGGTTGGAGTTTCCCAGAGAGTTAGTTGAGGTTTGATTTTTGGAGATAAAAACCCGATGAAACTAGGAAGACGCGCATTTTTAGGGGCCAGTGCCGCCGCCACCGCCGTAGCCGCAGGCTATCTGCGCCAGCGCCCCGCCAATGCCCAGTTTGGCTTTGGCCGTGGCCCCGTGGTTAACCTGTATTCTTCTCGCCACTACGACACCGATGACCAGCTCTACACGGGCTTTCGCGAGGCCACCGGCATTCGCGTCAACGTAGTTGAGGCCGAGGCCGACCAGCTGATCGAGCGGATCAAAAGCGAAGGGCAAAACAGCCCCGCCGACATTCTCATGACCGTCGATGCCGGTCGCCTGTGGCGAGCCGAGCAAGAAGATCTGTTCCAGCCGGTCACCTCTTCGGTGCTGAGCGAGGCGATCCCTGAAAACCTGCGCCACCCCGACGGCCTGTGGTTTGGCCTCACCCAGCGGGCGCGGGTGATTTTCTACAACAAAGAGACTGTCGACCCGTCTGAGCTATCAACCTACGAAGACCTGGCCGACCCCAAATGGCGCGGCCGCATCTTGATTCGCAGCTCGACCAACATCTACAACCAGTCGCTGGTAGGCTCGATGATTGCCGCCCACGGCCCCGAAGAGACTGAAGATTGGGCGCGGGGCCTGGTGGCCAACTTGGCCCGCGACCCCGAGGGGGGCGACACCGACCAGCTTAAAGCGGCCGCGGCGGGGCTGGGCGACATTGCGATCGCCAACACCTACTACTTTGCCCGCCTGGTCAAGTCTGACCAGGCCGAAGACCAGGCCGTGGCCAACGCGCTGGGGGTGTTTTTCCCCAACCAGGGCGATGGCCCCGACGGGCGCGGCACCCACGTCAACATCAGCGGCGCCGGGGTGGTGAAGACCGCGCCTAACGCCGCCGCCGCTGTGCGGTTTCTAGAGTACCTAGCCAGCCCCGAGGCCCAGGAGATTTTTGCCCAGAGCAACAACGAGTACCCTGTAGTGGAAGGCGTTGCGGTTGACTCTGTAGTAGCAGGCTTCGGCGAATTTAAGGCCGACCCTCTCAGCGCCGCTGTGTTTGGCAGCAACAACCCCGAAGCCCTGCGCATCACCGATCGCGCCGGCTGGGCATAAGGGTTCTCGCTTTAGGGGGTGGGTGCCTGCCAGCTTAAAAACCCAGCATCTGGGGCATGGCCAGGCACCCGACCCCGTTAAGTTAGTGGGTGTCGCAGAGCCAGAGGTAGTCGCCCCTTTAGGTGGGCAGGCGCTTGAGGCATTAAACCGTAGCTAGGGCCTTCAGTAGTTCCCCCGTCAGACTACAGGGGCGCACCTCAGTCATTTTGATCTGCACCAACTCACCCCTGAGTGCCATGTAGTCGCTGAAATCTCCGAGAGGGCAATTTTTGTCATTGTCACCCCAACACCCCAGCAAAGGGCGTCACTGAGAGCAATCATGATATTGTTCAGGACTTCAGCAGCTGGCGATCAGCCAGATCCCCCCAGCCGCGCACTTGCGATCGGCGCGCTGATAAGATTGGAGCGTGCAGCCCCAAAGCAGGTGTCCCCATGGCTAGAGAATTAAACCCCGGAGAGCAGCAGGAGCTGGAAAACCTGCGGCAGATTATCGAACAGGCGATCGCCGACGGGGTGCTCACCGCCACTGAGCGCGATGCCATTACCGCCGCCATGAAGGCCGATGGCCAAGTCACCTATGAAGAACTAGCCCTGGTGCGCCAGTTGGTGAGTGATAAAGTGGCCACTGGAGAACTTAAACTTGAAGGCTCTCCTGAGGTGAGATAAGCCCTTACCCCCTTACCCTTCACCACCCTCACCCCCTTACCGCCTGTTTTGACCTCCCCCCCCGATTTACCTAATGCCGTCGCGGTGGTGCATGAGTGGCTCGTCAGCCGCGCTGGGTCAGAAAAAGTGGTCGAGCAAATGCTGGCGGTCTGCCCCCAGGCCGATGTGTTTAGCCTAGTAGAGTTCTTAGAACCTGAGGCGGCTTCGCTGATTCCCCCCGGCACTGAAGTTCAGACCTCGTTCATTCAAAAGCTGCCCTGGGCGCGGCGGCACTTTCGCCAGTACCTGCCGCTGATGCCCCTGGCCATCGAGCAGTTTGATCTGTCGGCCTACGACCTAGTGGTCTCTAGCAACCATGCCGTCGCCAAAGGGGTGATCACCCGACCCCACCAGCTCCATGTCAGCTACGTGCATACCCCCATCCGCTACGCCTGGGACTTGCAGCAGCAGTACCTACAGCAGGCAGGGCTAACCAGCGGCGTCAAAGGCGGGCTCACCCGGCTAATTTTGCACTACCTGCGCCTGTGGGACCTGGCGGCGGCCCATCGGGTTGACTGCTTTGTGGCCAACTCCCGCTACGTGGCCCGCCGCATTTGGAAAACCTATCGCCGCCCGGCCACGGTGATCTATCCGCCCGTGGCCATCGATCGCTTTCGCTGGGATCGACCACGGGAAGACTTCTACCTCACGGTGTCGCGCTGTGTACCCTACAAACGAGTTGACCTCACCGTGGAGGCATTTAACCAGCTGGGTCTGCCCCTGGTGGTGATTGGCGATGGCCCCGCCCTGGGGGCGCTGCAAAAAGCCGCCAAGGCCAACATTAGCTTTCTGCGGAACCCGACTGACGCAGTGGTGTCAGATCATATGGAGCGCTGCCGAGGATTTGTGTTTCCAGCGGAAGAAGATTTTGGCATCACGGTGGTGGAGGCCCAGGCGGCGGGGGCACCGGTGATTGCCTACGGCAAAGGGGGCTGTGCAGAGACAGTCCTAGACGGCAAAACCGGATTGCTGTTTCACCACCAGACCGTCGATCACCTGGTGCAGGCGGTGCAGTATTTTGACCAGCATCGGGCTACATTTGCCGTCGAACCCATTCGTCAGCGGGCCGAAGCTTTCTCTGAGCCAAGGTTTCGCCAAGAGTTAACGGCCTATTTAAGCCAGAAGTGGCTGAAATTTCAGCGAGGCGATGAATTAGAGTAGTGTCGGTGTTGCAGGAGTATTGGGGAAATTTATGTTTCCTCTAGAGCGCACAATTCAGCCGGTCTTATTGTCGTTGAGGATGTCAACCCGATCGCTGCCGATGGTTGGCCTGCTCGGGGCAGCAGATTTGCTCGCCCTATCGCTGGCGGGCACCGCGGGCGTCTATCTGCGCCTGGCCCTGGGGGGAGAGTATATAGCCGGTCTCTATGGGCAGCTGTGGCCGATTTTGACGGTGTTTTTGCTGGCCTACGCAGCGGCGGGGCTGTACCCAGCGGTGGGGCTCAGCCCGGTGGATGAGCTGCGCCGTATTTGCCTATCTACCACCTTTACCTATCTGGTGCTGGGGGCGGGGCTGTTTTTGACCCGTGAGAGCGAGACCTATTCGCGGGGGGTGTTTTTAATCACCTGGGCGCTGTCTTTGCTGCTGGTGCTGCTGGGGCGATTTTTGGTCAGGCAGGTGTTTGCCCGCCGCCCCTGGTGGGGCTATCAGGTGCTGATTTTGGGGGGCGGGCGCACGGGGGAGCTGGTGATTCAGACGCTCAGCAATCAGCCTGGTTTTGGCCTCAAGCCAGTGGCCGTACTCGATGATGAGCGCCCCCCTGGCGGTGCGATTTGCGGCGTACCGGTGCTGGGAACGCTGGCGATCGCCCCCCGTCTAGCCCGCCAGCACGACATCAATTACGCCATTGTGGCCATGCCAGGGGTCGAGCGAGAGCGGCTACTCAAAATTTTAGAGCGCCATGGCCGCACCTTTCCCCACCTGATGATGATTCCTGACCTGTTTGGGGTGGCCAGTCTCTGGGTAAGCTCAAAAGACCTGGGGGGGATTTTAGGGTTGGAAATCCGTCAGCAGCTGCTGCTGCCGGGGCCACGTCTGATTAAAGCGCTGCTCGATATTGTGCTGACTCTGGTGGTAGGCGTGGCCACGCTGCCGCTGGTGGTTACCATTGCCATGCTGGTCAAGCTGGATGGCAATGGGCCAATTTTCTACGGCCAGCCGCGCCTGGGGCAAAACAGCGTGCCTTTTACAGCCTGGAAGTTTCGGTCGATGGTGCCCAAGGCCGACCAGGTGCTAGAGCGCTACTTTGAGGTTCATCCAGACCTGCGATCGCAGTGGGAGCGCGATCACAAACTCCGCTACGACCCGCGTATCACCGGCATCGGTCGGTTTTTGCGGCGCACCAGCCTAGACGAGCTACCCCAGCTGTGGAACGTGCTGCGGGGCGAGATGAGCCTGGTAGGGCCGCGCCCCATTGTCAAAGAAGAGATCTTTCGCTACGCCGACAAGTACACCCTCTACGCTAAAGTCTTACCCGGCCTGACGGGGCTATGGCAGGTCTCGGGGCGCAACAACGTGTCCTACGAGGAGCGGGTTAACCTCGATGCCTACTATGTGAGAAACTGGTCAGTCTGGCTAGATGTCTATATTTTGTTTCGAACAGTTTGGGTGGTTCTAATTGGCGATGGAGCCTACTAGGGTAAATCAGCTCAGGGTTAGGTGGTTGACCCTAGAGCAGTTGATTTTAGCCAGCCTGGTGACGCTGCCTTACGTTATCTATGCGGCGATTCTAACCCTGGCCAGTTTCTTAGTGGTCAGCCTGCGCCGCTGGCATGGCGAGATCTGGCGGCTGCTCTACACCCAGGGCTGGGTGTGGCTAGCCCTGGGGTTTGGCATTGGGGTGATGCTGTCGATGGCACCGGGTGAATCGGCCCTACAGGTGCTGAATTTTTTGCCGTTTTTTGTGTTCTACGCGGCGATCGCCATCGCCATAACAAAATTTGAGCACCCCCTCAAAACTCTCCATCGCTGGAGTTTAGCCCTGCTGGTAGCGGCCATCCCCATTAACCTGGCCGCCCTAGCCGAGTTTTACCTGCGCGCGCCCGATAGCCTCGCTCGGTGGGCCAATCACCCCTGGCTTCAGTGGCTATACCTACAGACCAACTATGGCCATCGAGCCAGCGCCGTATTTGGCCATCCCAATGCCTTGGCCAACTACATGGTGATTGTCTTTGGCCTGGGGCTGGGTCTCTGCGCCCACTACCTAACCCACCCTGAGCTAAGGCGTAGGGGACTGTGGATCGGTGCCGCCACGGCCCTGGCCCTAGTCGGCATCTATTGCTCCGGGTCTCGCAATGGGCTGCTGATTGCCGGTCTACAGCTATTGCTGTTTGGGGGGCTGCTGCGACCCTATCGCTATATTTTTTGGGCGGGCCTGGGGGCCATGGCCTTAGTTGCCGCCAGTTCCCTAGTTTGGGGCATCGGCGGTCGCACCCTGGAAGAGGCTTTTGCTACGGTTTCCCTACGGTTTAGCGTGTGGCAGCTGGCCCTAGAAATGATTCCCCGGCACCCCTGGTTTGGCAGCGGGCTGGGCACCTTCAAGCAGCTCTACGACCCAGCCGACTTCCCAGTGGTAGGCGATTTTCTCCCCCATGCCCACAACCTGTGGCTGATGCTAGCCGTTGAAGCGGGGGTGCCCGTGGCTCTAGGGTTTACCGCCGTGGTCGGCGGTGTAGTTGGCCGCAGCACTTATAACCTGCTGCGTTACCCTCTGCCCAGCGATGGCACTGCGCTAATGGCGGGCTGTCTGACCGGCTTTGGGGGCACGGTGGCCTTTGCCCTCTTTGACCTGGCTTTCTACGATGCCCGCATCAATATTTTGGGCTGGCTGATGCTGGGCACCATCCAAGGCATCGGCTGCTGGGCCGCCAGCCTAGCCTCTAAAGCAAACCCCTAGATCATCTTGATTGCCCGCAAGCCAAAATACAGACCGACAGCCGTGCCCACCATCACCGACAAAAACGCCACGTAGGCAATCACGCCACCCATAGATTTTCTCTCCACAACAGCTACAGCTCTATATTGAACCACGCCGACCGCTCCCCCAACCCGCTAAAGTTTTAAACAGTCTCCATTCCCCTGGCTATGCCCATGAAATCCGTCATTCCTGTGCCGCTGCCCCACCAGCCCTACGAGGTAGTAGTCGCTAGCGCTGGCTTAGATCACCTGGGCGCTTGGCTGGCGGGGGATGAAACTCCCCTGGTGAAGCCGGGGCAGAAACTGCTGCTGGTGTCGAACCCGGCTATTTTTAAGCGGTATGGTGATCGCGCCCGCGCCTCTCTCACCCAGGCGGGCTACACCTTCGAAACCTGCCTACTGCCCGCCGGGGAGCGCTATAAGACCCTCAGCTCGATCCAAAAGATCTACGATGCCGCCCATGCCTTTCGCCTAGAGCGCAAGTCGGCCCTGGTCGCCCTGGGGGGCGGGGTGGTGGGCGATATGACCGGCTTTGCCGCCGCCACCTGGCTGCGGGGGGTGAGCGTGGTGCAGGTGCCCACCTCGCTATTGGCCATGGTCGATGCTGCGATCGGCGGCAAAACCGGCGTCAACCACCCCCAGGGCAAAAACCTGATCGGGGCTTTCCACCAGCCCCGTCTGGTGATGATCGACCCTACCGTACTCAAGACCCTGCCCACTAGAGAATTCCGGGCGGGCATGGCCGAGGTGATCAAGTACGGGGTAATTTGGGATCGAGACTTATTTGAGACCCTAGAGGCCGCCCCCCGCCTCGATCAGTACCGCTACCTGGGTGACGAACTGCTGCACACCATTCTGACGCGATCGTGCCAAGCCAAGGCTGATGTCGTGTCCCAAGACGAAAAAGAGGCGGGGCTGCGGGCCATTCTCAACTACGGCCACACCATTGGCCACGCGGTCGAGAGCCTGATGCAGTACCGGGGGGTAAACCACGGCGAGGCGGTGGCGATCGGCATGGTGGCGGCGGGTAAGATCGCCACCGCCCTCAACTACTGGACGAAGCCTGAAGAAACCCGCCAGCGCAGCCTGATTGAGAAAGCTGGGCTGCCTACCGCAATTCCTCCTCAGCTGGCGGCTGACGACATTCTCACCCTGCTCCAGGGCGACAAAAAGGTAGAAGATGGCCAGGTGCGCTTTGTCATGCCCAAGGGTCTGGGGGCAGCAGTGGTGACTGGCGACATCACCCGCGCCCAAATCCTAGCGGCGCTGGCGGCCTAGTGCTTTGTCAAGCTTTGATTTGTAGGTTGGGTGGAGCGCCAGCGGAACCCAACAAAGGCTTGCTGCTGTTGGGGTTTCTCCGCTGGAGACGCTGCGCGAACACTTCGTTGCACCCAACCCACGCGAACCCTAATTTTTAGGTTTGACGCTGCACTAGGGAGAAAATTCCCCAGCAAAAAGCCCCCCGTAGAGCTACAGGGGGCTGCTTATTACACGACTTGAACTACTAAGTCGATCTACTTGATAGCGACCTTGCCGCCAGCTTCTTCGATCTGCTTCTTGGCATCTTCAGCGTCGTCTTTGGTGACGGCTTCTTTGAT
>JBBSLR010000025.1:0-13213 GCA_038255045.1 Phormidesmidales cyanobacterium | reverse complement strand
GGGGGGTGGCATTGGCACCCGAGGCCCCGGTGAAACCAAGCTAGAGACCGAGCGCCGGGCGATTCAGCGGCGCATTCAGCGGCTCCAGCAGGAGGTCAACCAGCTCCAGGCCCACCGGGCGCGGCTGCGCCACCGCCGCCAAGACGACAACCTGCCGTCTTTGGCGGTGGTGGGCTACACCAACGCGGGCAAGTCAACCCTGGTGAACACGCTTACCAACTCAGAGGTCTACGCCGCCGACCAGCTATTTGCCACCCTCGACCCCACCACCCGCCGCCTGGCGATCACCGACCCAGCAACCAATGAGACCACCCAACTGGTGCTCACCGACACCGTGGGCTTTATCGAAGAGCTACCCGCCTCGCTGATGGATGCCTTTCGCGCCACCCTCGAAGAGGTGACTGAGGCCGATGCCCTGCTCCATGTGGTCGATGTGTCGCACCCCGCCTGGCAAGACCAGATCCACTGGGTGATGAAAATTCTTAAGGACATGCCGATTGTGCCGGGGCCGATGCTGCTGGTGTTCAACAAGGCTGACCGGGTGAGCAGCGAAGCGCTGGCGATCGCCCAGGAGGAGTATCCCAACGCCCTCTTTATCTCGGCGACAGAGCGCCTGGGGCTAGAGACGCTGCGATCGCGCCTGCTGCAACTGATCGACTATGCCGTCACGGTATAACTAGAGAACTAGGTTTCGCTGAGGCGATGATGGTTCAGGCTATTTCTCAACCGCTCACCTTTGATGACTTTGTGGCGCTGTATCCCGAAGATGGCGGTCGCTACGAGCTGCGCCAGGGAGTAATGACAGAAATGCGGCCCATCGGTGTCCATGAAGAAGTCATCAGTCTGATTCGTCGAAAACTCGACGTTGAAATTGAGCGTCTAGACCTGCCCTATTTCATTCCTCAGTCTTGTCTGGTCAAGCCGGTTCGAGAAGCGGAGGGCTACCTGCCCGACATCATCGTGCTAGATCGGGCCAAAGCTCAGGCCGACCCCTATTGGCGTAAATACTCCAGTGTCTCTAGCGGTGAGCCGGTGCGACTGATCGTTGAGGTGGTGAGCACCAACTGGCAAGACGACTATCTCACCAAGCTGGCCGAGTACGAAAAATTAGGCATACCCGAGTACTGGATCGTGGACTATCGTGCCCTGGGCGGCGTGCGGTTTATTGGCTCTCCGAAGGTGCCAACGGTATGGGTGTATCGGTTAATCGCTGGGGAGTATGAGTCGGGGCAAGCCTTTCACCGGGGTCAAGGGCTGATTTCGCCGACATTTCCAGAACTGGTGCTGACCGTAGACCAGGTGGTGGCGGCGGGCACAGCCACCAACCCTGGCGGCGAGGGCGGCTAAAATGTCGAAGAGATATTGCTCACGCCCTCTCACCTAAAGGATTAGCTAGTGCCGAATCAAGCGATCAAGCGCAGCATTGGCCGCTACGAGCAAGACTGGTTTAGGCTGCTGTTTCGCATTAAGGGGTCGGTGATACCGGCGGTGATGCCTCGGGTGCTGCTGTGCGCCGTGTTTGCCTGGGGAATTTTGCTGCTCTATGGGCGGGGGTGGCCGCTGGCGTCGCCAATATTGGGGTCGCTGGTGCCGAGCCTGGTGCTGGGGCTGCTGCTGGTGTTTCGCACTAACACTTCCTACGAGCGGTTTTGGGAGGGGCGCAAGCTTTGGGGTAGCGTGGTCAACCACACGCGCAACCTGGCCCGGCAGATGTGGGTGGCGATCGCCACACCCCAGCCCGGCGACACCGAGGCCAAAATGGCTGTGGTGCGTTTGCTGCCTGCCTTTGCGATCGCCATGAAGCTGCACCTGCGCGGCGAAGCCCCCGACCCAGACCTGTCCAAACTGCTCACCGCCGACCAGTTTGCCAAACTCAGGCAGATGAACAACCCGCCCCTAGAGATTGCCTTTTGGATGGCTGACTATCTGCAAACCCAGCAGACCAGGGGCACCCTCAACACCTACCAGCTCACCTACTGTCTCGAAACTCTAGACGACCTGGTCGATGCCCTGGGCGGCTGCGAGCGCATTCTCAAGACGCCGATGCCGGTGGCCTACAGCATTCACCTCAAGCAGCTGCTGATGCTCTACTGTCTGGCGCTGCCGTTTCAGATGGTAGATTCTGTCGGCTGGGGCACGCCGGTTTTGGTGGGGTTGATCAGCTTTGCGGTGTTTGGCATCGAAGAGATCGGCATTGAGATTGAGAACCCCTTTGGCCACGACCCCAACGACCTGCCCCTCGACGACATCTGCCGTACTATGGGGCAAAACATCGAAGACCTGCTCTCTTTGGTGCCAAGGGCGGCGCGATCGCCCCAAGACTCTCTGGCGTTGCCAGGTAATATTGAGCGATTGCCCACGCGGTAGCGGGTATAGCTGAGAGAACCCAGGTGTCTAGTCAGATATCTCTATCCCCTGGCGACAGCACTGCAAGCACCCCGGTTTCTAGGTGCCCTTAATTTTGCGGGTTGAGGCGATTGGCCAGCAGCGCGACAAAGAACATCGGCAGCGACACCCCCAGGCAGATCAGCCCCTGGTTGATGCTCAGGGGTGCGGTGTCGAATAAGAAGTTCATCAGACCCACCTGACTGAAGATGATTTGGAACACGATCGCCACCAAAATGCCGTAGCCGATCGCCGACACATCCCCCAGCGGGACATCTAGTCCCTTAATTTTGGCGACTACCGAGGCCCAAAACTGGCTGATGCTGAGCAGGTAGATGATTCGCCCCGCTACCAGCGCCTGAATCGCCATAGTGCGCGCCAGGGCCAGTACGTAATCATTTGCGTTGGTGTCGCTCAAGTCGGCGGGAATCCAGCCTAGGTCAGCCCCATTTTGCCGTACCCACTCGAACATGCCGAAGATTAAAATCCAGTTAAACACCGAGATCAGGGCGATGCGCTTGAGCAGATCCTTCGACAGCAGCGGCTCGTTGGGGTTGCGGGGCGGGCGATTCATTAAATTGTGAGATTTTGGCTCAAAGGCCAGGGGCACGGTCATGGCGATGGAGTTGACCATGTTGAGCCACAGCACTTGCAGCGACAGAATCGGCAGCACGTCGCCCCGCCCGATCAGCACGCTGAGCAGAATGGTCATCGACTCGCCGCCGTTGACCGGCAGAATAAAGGCGATCGCCTTCATTAAATTGCGAAACACGTTGCGCCCTTCTTCCACCGCCGCCTCAATGGAGGCAAAGTTGTCGTCGGTGAGAATCATGTCGGCGGCTTCTTTGGCCACCTCGGTACCGGCCTTGCCCATGGCGATGCCGATGTCGGCCTGCTTCAGGGCGGGGGCATCGTTGACGCCGTCGCCGGTCATCGCCACGATGTGGCCCTTGGATTGCAGCGCTTCCACCAGGCGGAGCTTTTGCTCAGGGGCAACGCGGGCAAACACCGAGCCGTTTTGCACCTCGTTGGTGAGCTGGGTCTGGTCGAGCTTAGCCAGCTCTTGGCCCGTAAAGGCGATCACCGTTTCGGTGGGGCTGAGGCCCATGCGATCGGCGATCGCCGCCGCCGTCACCTTGTGGTCGCCGGTGATCATCTTCACCTCAATGCCCGCCGACTTACAGGCCTCCACCGCTTTGATCGCCTCGGCCCGGGGCGGGTCGATCATGCCCTGCAAGCCGAGGAACACCATGCCTTCTTTCAGGTTCTTGTGGTCGATGTGGTGGCCGTGAAAGTCCTTGGCCGCAAAGCACAGCACCCGCAGCCCCCGGGAGGCCATGTGCTCGGCCTGGAGCAAAATGCGATCGCGCCCTGGCTGATCGATAGGGGCGGCGGTGCCGTCGGTGGTCAAGGCGCGATCGCAGCGGGCCACCACCGCCTCCACCGAGCCCTTGGCCAGCAGCCACTGGCCTTCGGTATCCTGCTGGTGCAGGGTAGCCATGTACTGAAACTCAGACTCAAAGGGGATGCTGTCGATGCGCGGGTAGCTGTGGTTTAGCTCCGGGCGGTCAAACTTAGCCTTGCGGGCGGCGACCAGCAGCGCCCCCTCGGTGGGGTCGCCCACTACGCTCCAGCGGTGGTCTTTGTGCTCTAGCTCTGAGTCATTGCAGAGCATGCCCACGATCAAGCACTGACGCAGGGGCGCGGGCATGGCGTCGAGGGGCAACGGGTTGTCTTCGCCGTCGCGCAGTTCGCCGCTGGGGGTGTAGCCCTCGCCAGTGAGGGCGTAGTGGTGATCGCCTGCGTAGATGCTCTGCACCGTCATCTGGTTTTCGGTCAGGGTGCCGGTTTTGTCAGAGCAGATCACCGTGGCGCTGCCCAGGGTCTCGACGGCGGGCAGCTTGCGCACGATGGCGTGGCGGCGGGCCATGCGCGACACCCCAATGGCCAGGGTGATAGTGACCACGGCGGGCAGCCCTTCGGGAATGGCGCTCACCGCCAGGGCCACGGCGGCCTCAAACATTTCAATCGGCGAGTTGCCCCAGCCTAGGCCCACCGCAAAGGTCAGCGCCGCCACCGCCAAAATGGCCTTGAGCAGGGTTTTGCTGAAGCGGTCAAATTTGCGGGTCAGGGGGGTGACCAGGTTGCCGCTCTCATCCATCAGTTTGGAGATTCGCCCGGTCTCGGTATTGAGGCCGGTTTCGACCACAATGCCTTCGCCCTGGCCAAAGGTGACAAAGCTGCCCGCGTAGGCCATATTGTGGCGCTCTGCCAGAGGCGTATCTTCGCCTAGGGATTCTAACTGGGGCTGCTTTTCGACCGCGACCGATTCTCCCGTCAGGGATGACTCGTTGATTTGCAGGGTGCGGCCCCGCAGCAGGCGCAGATCGGCGGGCACCTTATCGCCGGAGGTGAGCAGCACAATATCGCCGGGCACCAGCTCGCGAGAGGAAATCTGTACCTGCTGGCCGTCGCGGCGCACCATGGCGTCGGTGGTGACCGAGGAAGCCAGGGCGGCGATCGCACTCTCGGCCTTAGCCTCTTGCACAAAACCAATAATGGCGTTGATCACCGTCACACCCCAGATCACCCCGGCATTCACCCAAGAACCCAGCAGCGCCTTAATCAGCCCAGCAATCAGCAAGATATAGAGCAGCGGCTGGTTGAACTGAAGCAAAAACAGCACGATAGCGGGCTTGCTGGCCTTACCCTTGAGCTCGTTGGCCCCGTAGCGCTCTAGGCGGGCCTGGGCTTCCTGGGCCGATAGCCCTGCCTCTGGGTCGACCTCAAGCTGCTGGGTAATTTGGCTGCCCTTCGCCTGGTGCCAGGTCAGCGTGGGGTGGTCTTGGGGCTTAGGTGCCGAGAGCTGTTGGGCCACAGCGATATTCTCCGGTGATGGTCAGGGTGGGTGATGGGTATAGGGTGGATAAGCTATCCCAGATCGTGGGGATCCACCAACGGTCAGAGCACAAATTCTTACCCTAGGTCAATTTCCTCGGTCAATTCTTCTATCGAGAGAAATAGACTGCCAGACCAGCGCACAGCGATCGCAAGATGAGCATTGCACTGAGAGCATTGCACTGGTTCTACGGTTCTGGCTCTACGGTAAAAGACAGAGCCAAGGGCCAGGCCATTTTCTACACCAGAGTTAATCTGCACCACGGTTAATTTGCTGGTGGGGCGATCGCGCCGGGGCGAGCGTCTGGCTGACCCTGGGGCAAACCAAACTGAGCTATCCTACTATCGTGCAAAGGCGAGCCGAGGTAAGGGGAAATCTGTGGTCGACGAAGCCACCCAGGAACAGCTGCAAACCCTGCTGGAGGCAGGGCGCTTCGATGTTGCCCAGGCCATACTCAAGCCCATGCAGTCGGCAGATGTGGCCGACGCCATTGACGAGCTGCCCGAAACCCTTCAGGCGGTTGCTTTTCGGCTGTTGCCGAAGGATGATGCGATCGAGGTTTATGAGTATCTGCCCCCTCGGGTGCAGCAGTCCCTCCTGGAGGATTTTAAGAATCCTGAGGTGCTGGAAATTATTGATCGCATGTCGCCCGACGATCGCGCCCGCCTGTTTGACGAGCTGCCCGCTAAGGTGGTGCGGCGGCTGACGTTGCAGCTCAGCCCCGCCGAGCGCGAGGCCACTGCCCGGCTGCTGGGCTACCCCCCCGACAGCGCCGGGCGGATCATGACCTCGGAGTTTGTCGCCCTGCGCGAAACCCTCACCGTTGAGCAGGCCCTCGATCGCATTCGCCACCTGGCCGAAACCTCAGAGACCATCTACACCCTCTATGTGCTCGACAATTCTCGTCATTTAATTGGTGCGCTCTCGCTGCGCGACCTGGTGGTGGCCCAGCCCGATCAACCGCTGCAAGATCTGATGCGGCGAGAAATGGTCTACTTGCATACCGACACCGACCAAGAAGAAGCGGCGCGGATGATTCAGCGCTACGACTTTTTGGCCCTGCCGGTGGTTGACCGCGAGCAGCGCCTGGTGGGAATTGTCACCATTGACGACCTCATGGATGTGCTCGAAGCCGAGGACACCGAAGATATCTACACTGCTGGCGGCGTGCAGGGCAGCGGCGATAACTATTTTCAGACTAACCTGCTGTCGGTAGCCCGCAAGCGGGTGGTGTGGCTGTTCGTTGTGCTGGTGGCCAACACTGGCACCATCGCTGTGATCCAGAGTCAGGAGGCACTATTAGAAGAGGTGGTAGTGCTGGCGGCTTTCATTCCGCTGTTGATCGACGCTGGGGGCAACGTGGGGGCGCAGTCGTCTACGGTGGTGATTCGCGGCTTGAACACCGACGAGGTGCGATCTTCCCAGATGCTCAGAATTATCTGGCGAGAAACTCTGGCTGGGACAATACTCGGGGTGCTGCTGGGCATTGCCGTTACTATTTGGGCCTACTTTCTCCAGGGCGACTGGGGGGTGGCGCTGGCGGTGGGGCTCAGCCTAGTGGGCATTTCAATCTTGGCATCCCTGGCAGGGTCGGCGCTACCCTTTTTGTTTAAAGCCCTCAAGCTTGACCCGGCGCTAATGTCGGCTCCGTTTATCACTACGGCGGTAGACGTGCTCGGGGTGCTAATTTATCTCAACGTGGCCCGCCTCATTCTAGGAATTTAGTTTAGGAATTTAGTTAGGATACTTGCCCATGTCTCAGCCCAGAGCGATTGTGCTGCTATCGGGTGGCCTCGACTCGGCCACCGCCGCTGCCCAGGCGATCGCCGACGGCTATGGGGTGACTGCCCTGTCGTTTAACTACGGTCAACGGCACCAGCGAGAGCTAGCGGCGGCTAGGGCGGTGGCTGGTCATTTTGCGATCGCCGATCACCACGTTATCGATGTCAACCTGGCCCAGTGGGGCGCGTCTTCGCTCACCGACCTGACCCAAGCGCTCCCTCAAGATGGCCCCCAGGACGGTGCTGAGTCAGGCATTCCCTCCACCTATGTGCCGGGGCGCAATACGGTGTTCATTGCCCTGGCTCTAGCCGTGGCCGAGGCCAAGGGGGCCGAAGCGATCTATCTGGGCATCAACGCGGTGGATTATTCGGGCTACCCCGACTGTCGGCCCGAATACCTGGCGGCATTTCAGCAGCTGGCCCAGCTGTCGTCAAAGGCAGGGCTAGAGGGCCATGCGCCCAAACTAGTTGCGCCTTTGGTGATGGATTCGAAGGTCAATATTGTGCGCCGGGCGGTGAAGCTGGGGGTGCCGATTGAGCAAACCTGGTCGTGCTACCAGGGCGGTGCAGAGCCCTGCGGGCGGTGTGATTCTTGCCGAATTCGCGATCGCGCCCTGATTGAGGCAGGCTATCCCCATCTGGCAACCGCCACTGGACAGGGACTGAGCTAGGCTCTCCTGGTCTTCAACCGATCTCCCCAAAGATCAGCCCCCGAAGATCAGCCCCCGAAGATCACCCATTGTCCTGGGTTTTCTACGGTGCTGCCGGGGTAGTGTGGCACAGTGTAATAAGCGCCATGGGAGTTATCGCAGCCATCCCCTGGACGACACCCTCCTTAAAACCCTCTTTGCCCCTCGCCTATGCCCTGGCCTCGAATCATTAGCGGCATCGTTGCCATTGTGGTGGCCCTAGTCATGATTTTGCTGGGGGGTTGGTATTTCACCCTGGGCTTCGGGGTGATTATCTTTTTGGGTCAGCTCGAAATTTTTGCCCTGGTGAAAGCCAAGGGCATCTTGCCAGCGGCCAAAACCACCCTAGTGGTCAGCCAACTGCTGCTGATTACCGCCCACCTGTCGCCGTCCTTGGCCGATGCTCTGCTGCCGATCAGCGGCACCTTTATCTGCTTTTATCTGCTGTTTCAGCCCCAGGTAGCCACCATTGCCGATGTGGCGGCCTCTATTTTGGGGTTGTTCTACGGCGGCTACCTGCCTAGCTTTTGGGTGCGCCTGCGCGACCTGGGCGACACCCTCGCCAACCTGCCCCTAGGCGGCTTCTGGCCCGAAACCTGGCCCCCCGCCCTAGACGCCTTACCCGATGGCCTGGTGGTTACCCTGTTGGCCTTTGCCTGCATTTGGGCCTCCGACATTGGTGCCTACACCGCTGGCAAAAGTATTGGCCGCACACCCTTATCAAACATCAGCCCCAAAAAAACCGTAGAAGGGGCGGCCTTTGGCATGGCGGGCAGCATGGCGATCGCCTTGGTCGGCAGCCACTGGCTGCAATGGCCCCTTTGGCCCCTGACCGGGGCCTTTCTGGGCCTAATGGTGGGCACCTCTAGCCTGCTGGGCGACCTCACCGAATCCCTGATGAAACGAGATGCCGGGGTCAAAGACTCTGGAGCCCTGATCCCCGGCCACGGCGGCATTTTAGACCGCACCGATAGCTATGTGTTTACGGGCGCGCTGGTGTACTTTTTCGTCACCCTGATGCTGCCCATACTAGCGAGGGCTTAGCGACCCCGCATTTCCCAAAAGCTCAGCTCTTGACGGATGCGATCGCGCTCCTGAGGCTGGGCAAATCGCAGCTGATGGCGCAGTTCCCCAATCACCTGCCGCCGCTCACTCGAATTTTTAGGTTCCATCATCTTTACTCCAAACTGTAGCGATAGTTACAGTTTATCTGGGCGAACTACAGGATTTCTGCCCCCTTACAATTCTTTGGGTAGGGTAATTAGACCTCTTTTAGACCAACAGGCTAGAAGATCAGAGGGCTAGAACCCGTTATTCTAAAAAAGCTGAACGTTTACAGAGATACGCTGTGCAAACCCCAGACCCCATTCACGTGATCGGCGGCGGGCTGGCCGGTACCGAGGCCGCCTGGCAGATCGCCCAGGCCGGGGTGCCCGTGGTGCTGCACGAGATGCGCCCCCACAAAACCTCCCCCGCCCACCACAGCGAGCATGTGGCCGAGCTGGTGTGCAGCAACTCCTTTGGGGCGATGGCGAGCGATCGCGCCTCGGGACTGCTCCACGAAGAGCTGCGCCAGCTGGGTGCGATCGTGATTGGCAAAGCCAACCAGCACCAGGTGCCAGCGGGCGGTGCCCTGGCGGTTGATCGCGGCATTTTTAGCCAAGACCTGACCGAAACTCTGGAGCGGCACCCGCTGATCGAGCTGCGGCGAGACGAGGTGACGCGCATTCCTGACGAGGGCATTACCGTGCTGACCACCGGCCCCCTGACCAGCGAGGCGCTATCGGTCGATTTAGAACGGTTCACCGGCCAGGGCTACATGAGCTTTTTTGACGCCGCCAGCCCGATTGTGGTGGGCGAGAGCATCGACCAGTCGGTGGCGTTTATGGCCTCTCGCTACGATCGCGGCGAAGCGGCCTACCTCAACTGCCCCATGAACCGTGAGCAGTACCTGCATTTTTGGACTGAGCTGGGCAGCGCCGAGCAGGCCGAGCTCAAGGACTTTGAGCGCGAAACCGCCAAATTTTTTGAGGCCTGCCTGCCGATCGAAGAAATGGCGCGGCGCGGCGAAGACACCATGCGCTATGGCCCGCTCAAGCCCGTGGGCCTGTTTGACGCCCGCCTAGGCGACTTTAAAGACCCAGAGAACAAGGGCAAAAAGCCCTACGCCGTGGTGCAGCTGCGCCAAGAAGACAAAATCGGCCAGCTGTGGAACATGGTGGGCTTTCAAACCAACCTGCGCTGGGGCGAACAGGCGCGGGTGTTTCGCCTCATCCCTGGTTTAGAGCAGGCCGAGTTTGTGCGCATGGGGGTGATGCACCGCAATACGTTTTTGAACTCGCCGGAGCTGCTGCACGCCACCCTGCAGTTTAAGGCTCGGCCAAATTTGCTGGCGGCGGGGCAGCTGGTGGGCACCGAGGGCTACACGGCGGCGGTGGCCGGGGGCTGGCTAGCGGGCACGAATGCGGCTCGTTTAGCCCTGGGGCGATCGCCGGTGACTCTCCCCGCCACCATGATGCTGGGGGCGCTGATCGATTTCATCACCTCGGCGGAGCCGAAGCACTTTCAGCCGATGCCGCCGAATTTTGGCATTTTGCCGCCCCTGCCCGTGAAGGTGCGAGGCAAGAAAGAGCGCTACGGGCAGTACCGCGATCGCGCCCTCAGCGACCTCTACACCTGGGCCTCTGACCAGGGCATCTCGCTGCATCACTTGGCCCTGAGCGCCACCGCTTGACAGGGCCAGCCTAACCCGTCGCTTAAACCAAAAGGCATATCCCTAAGGCATAAATGTTATGTCAACGGGTAATACGGCCTGCAGGTCTGCCTACAGGTCTGGTAGTATTTTGCTGGGTTAAGGGAAGGTTATAATCAGGTTAATAAAGCAAGGGGGTAACTCATGACCCAATTTAATTCTTCTAATCAGCGCGATCTCGACAATTTTCTTTGCCCTCGCAGCCGCTACTACGGTGAGTTTTCGCCTCAGCAGCTCACGTTCAACGCCAATCTGCAAGAGTTTGCCCACCGCATTGGCTACATTTCTGGGCTGCAGACCGGCGGCAAGCTCTCGTCCGACGAAGCCTACAGCCAAATCAAATCGCTCTATAAGCAGCTCAAGCAGAGTAAGAAAGGGCTAGAAATTTAGCCCGGTAATCTTCTTCCGGTAAAATTCTGGGATGACTGAAACTCCATCCCTTTCCCCAGCTTCTCTTCCCCAGATCCCCTCCCAGGCGTGGCAGCGACCCCTCGGCCAGCCCTGGCAGCACCACTACATCGTGCGCTACGCCAGCAATCTGGACGATGGCCCAGACCACGGTACCCCGCTGGGCGGGCTGGGGGCGGGCTGTGTGGGGCGATCGCCCAACGGCGACTTCAACCTCTGGCATCTGGATGGCGGCGAACACGTTTTTCAGAGCTTTCCCGGCTGCCAGTTCACCCTGTGGGAAAGAACCGGGGCAGGCAATCAGACCTACGCCCTCAGCACCCAGCCCCCCGAGGATGGCACCCTGTCGTCGTGGCAGTGGTATCCCGCTTCGACTCAGGCACGGACTACCGGCAGCTACCACGCGCTGTACCCCCGCAGCTGGTACCGCTACGAAAACGTCTTTCGCGCCCAGATCACCTGCGAGCAGATCTCGCCCATCTGGCCCGACAACTACAGAGAAGCCAGCTACCCGGTAGTAGCTTTCGAGTGGACAGCCTACAACCCCACCAAATTCCCCATCACCCTCAGCATCATGGTGAGCTGGCAGAACATGGTGGGCTGGTTCACCAATACCCAAAAATCGCCCGAGGTGCTGCTGCGCGACGACGGCAGCCCCTACTATGACTACGTGCCTGCGATCGCCCAGAGCACCGGCAACTCCAATGAATTCATCAACGCCGACGGCCTCAAGGCGCTGGTGATGAATGGTGCTTGGCAGGACGACCCCAAAGAGGGCGACGGCCAGTGGTGCATCGCCACCCTGGATGACCCCAGCGTGGAAGTTTCCTACGACCTGCGCTGGAACCCGGTTGGCGAAGGGCGCGACCTGTGGGATGCCTTTGCCAAGCTGGGTCGATTGATGAATCTGCTGGATACCTCGCCAGCCGAGGCGGGGGAGCAGATCGGCGGGGCGATCGCCCTGCGCTTTACCCTAAAACCCGGCGAAACCCGGCAGATCCCCGTCGCCCTAGCCTGGGATCTGCCGGTCACAGAGTTTGCTGCCGGGGTGGTCAACTACCGTCGCTATACCGACTTTTTTGGCCATAGCGGCAGGAATGCGCGGGCGATCGCCTTCACCGCCCTGAGCGAGTACAAAACCTGGCAGCAGGCGATCGCCACCTGGCAGCAGCCGATTTTGGATCGCCCCGACCTGACCGACGGGTTCAAAATGGCGCTGTTTAACGAGCTCTACGACCTGGCCAGCGGCGGCACCCTGTGGAGCGCCGCCACCGAGGCCGACCCCGTGGGCCAGTTTGCGGTGCTAGAGTGCATCGACTACCGCTGGTACGAAAGCCTCGACGTGCGCCTCTACGGCGGCTTTGCCACCCTGCTGCTGTGGCCCGAGCTAGAGAAAGCCGTGCTGCGCGCCTTTGCTCGCGCCATCCCCACCCAGGACGAGCGACGGCGAATCATTGGCTACTACGTCACCATGGGGCTTGATCATCCCCCCGCCATCCGCAAGCTCAAGGGCGCGACCCCCCACGACCTGGGGGCACCCAACGAGCACCCCTGGGCCGAGACCAACTACACCAGCTACCAAGACTGCAACCAGTGGAAAGACCTGGGCAGCGACTTTGTGCTCCAGGTCTACCGCGCCTACCAGTTTACGGGCGCGACCGATGTGGCCTTTCTCAAAGACTGCTGGCCCGCCGTGGTCGATACCTTGCAATACCTGAAGCAGTTTGACCGCGACGGCGACGGCATTCCTGAAAACGAGGGTGCCCCCGACCAAACCTTTGACGACTGGCAGCTGAAGGGCATTAGCGCCTACTGCGGTGGGCTGTGGCTGGGGGCAATGGCGGCGGCGATCGCCATGGCCGACATTCTCACCCAGGCAAACTTAGCCCCCGGCAACACCCCAATTCTGCTCAGCCAGTACCGCCGCTGGCTCGACAACGGCCTCAAGGCCTACCACCCCAAGCTGTGGAATGGCCGCTACTACCGGCTGGATACGGGCAGCGGCTCGGAGGTGGTGATGGCCGACCAGCTCTGCGGCCAGTTTATGGTGCGCCACCTGGGCCTGCCGGATTTGGTGGAGGATGAATTCACCCTGTCGGCCCTCGACGCCATCTACGACGCCTGCTTTGTGAAATTTAACCAGGTGGTGCAGAGCCAGGAGCGCCCCCAGCAGCAAAAGTTTGAGGGGGCGCAACTGGGTAACTTTAGCGCCGCGACGCTGAAGCTGGCGATCGGTGCGGCCAACGGGGTACTGCCCGACGGCAGCCCCGAAGACCCCGACAGCACCCACCAGCAGGAG
>JBBSLR010000024.1:0-13325 GCA_038255045.1 Phormidesmidales cyanobacterium | reverse complement strand
CCGAGGTGCTGCTGGATGGGCCACCAGCAGCCTTAGCCGCCTAGCAGATAGTCCAAATCCCCTCCTGGGAGGGGCAGGGGTGGGTTAGCCCAGCGCCGGAACCCACCCCGCCCTTTGGGCACCCCTCCGAGGAGGGGAAGAATTAATGAACTTCAGTCGCACGTTTCAAAATCACGCTCTATTCCCTCCCTTACCCCCTTCACCTTTCAAGGAATATCCCCATGCAACCCACCCAGCTCAAGTCCCGCCGATCCAATCACTCCGAACTGCTGGGCTATCCCCAAACCTCTCCCGACCAGGGATTCCTGTCGTTCGACCAAGTCTCCAAGGGCTTCCCCACCGGCAAGGGTACGTACTCCGTGCTGGAGAACGTCAACCTCACCATTCAGGAAGGCGAATTTGTCTGCTTGATTGGCCACTCCGGCTGTGGTAAATCGACCCTGCTGAGCCTGGTTTCCGGCTTTCAGCAGCCCACCGCAGGCTCCGTCACCCTGAAGGGGAAACCCATTCTCAAGCCCGGCCCCGATCGCATGGTGGTGTTCCAAAACTACGCCCTGCTGCCCTGGCGCACCGTGTTTGAGAACGTCTACCTAGCGGTTAAAACAGTGTGGCCCCACAAGCCCGAGGCCCAAAAGCGGGCGATCGTGCGCGACCACCTGGCCATGGTTGGGTTAACGGAAGCCGCCGACAAGCGCCCCGACCAGATCTCCGGCGGCATGCGCCAGCGGGTGTCCATCGCCCGCGCCCTAGCCATTCGCCCCGAAGTACTGATTCTCGACGAACCCTTTGGAGCGCTCGATGCCATCACCAAAGAAGAACTCCAGGAAGAACTGCTGAAGATCTGGAACGACCACCGCTGCACGGTGTTGATGATCACCCACGACATCGATGAGGCCCTGTTCTTAGCCGATCGTCTGGTGATGATGACCAACGGCCCCGCCGCCACCATCGGCGAGGTAATGGAGATCCCCTTCGAGCGGCCCCGCGATCGCGACCAAATCATGGAAGACCCGCAGTACTACCAACTGCGCAACCACGCCCTCGACTTTCTCTATAATCGCTTTGCCCACGATGAGGGAGTTTAGCATGACCGAGCCGATGGACTTTTTTGCGGGACGGGTAGCGGTGCTGGCTACGATGCACCGCAAGGAAGACGCGATCGCTCCCCCGCTTGAAACTCACCTCAAGGTGGTGGTAAAGGTGCCCCCGGAATTTAATACCGATGCCTTTGGCACATTTACGGGCGACATTAAACGTCCGTCCGGTCAGCTCACCACGGCTCGGCTCAAGGCCGCCGCCGTCCTGCGGCAAACGGGAGAAAGCCTGGCAATCGCCAGCGAGGGCAGCTTTGGGCCGCACCTACAGATTCCCTTTGTGGCCTGCGATCGCGAACTCGTGCTGCTACTTGATCGCCAGCACCAGCTCGAAATTGTCGGTGAGTGTCTCTCCACCGACACCAACTACCGCCAGCAGGTGGTTCGCAGCGTTCAGGAAGCCGAAGCCTTTGCCGCCGCTGTAGGCTTCCCCAGCCACGGGCTGATCGTCCGGGCCGACGAAACCCTGATCGCCAAGGGTATTGCCGATGCCGATGCGCTGGCCGCAGCGGTGGCGGCGGCCCTGCAGCAGTCCTCCAGCCCCACCGCCCGCATCGAAACTGACATGCGGGCGCTCTACAACCCCACCCGTATGGGGGTGATTGCCCAGGCCACCCAAGCGCTGCTCAAGGTCATCTTCCAAGCCTGCCCCGCCTGTGGCTGCCCCGGCTTCAGCGAAGTAAAACGCTGGCCCGGCTTACCCTGTGGCCAGTGCGGCACCCCTACACCTATGACCCTTGCCGTTCGACATCAGTGCCAACAATGCCAGCACCAGCAAGATCACCGCTGCCCTGACTCACCGCCCGTGGCAGACCCCAGCTACTGTCTCTACTGCAATCCGTAGCGTCTACAGGGGGGGCTACGTCAACTGATCGATAATCGCGGCAGCAGATTCAGCCTTGATATTAACCCTGGCAACTCCTGTGGTTCCCTGCTTTAGGAATGGCTGGCGGATTAGTGCCAGGCTGTATAGTTGTCTATCTTGAGCAAAGTTGGCTAGCTTTTTGGAAAATGGGAGGCTTGTCCATGCAGAATAAATTTTTTCTTTTCATTTTAGGCGTCCTTCTTTGGATCGGCTTTGGGGCCATCATTGGCGGTCTCAGCGCCCACATCATTAGCTACACCTGGATGGCGCAATCGGCTCTGTCTGGCGCTGCGATCGGGTTAGTCGTGGGGTTAGTCGTGGGCCTCGCAGCCCTGTCGGCCTCCTCTCGGTTTAGGTTCAATGCCGTCATGGTCTGGATGGTGGCTGGTTCTCTGCTGGGGGCCAGTCTTGGCTTTAATGCCATCATTTTATTGGGCGGGTATCCCAATCGCAGCCAGACCGATTTGAGTTTCATCGCCTTGGCCCCAGCCGGGCTAGCCGCCGGGGCCGGGTTAGGCACCCTCGCCGGGCTGCTGATCTGGAAGTATCGCCATCGAGCAAAGAATCCTTGGTAGTGCTACTGGACGCTGCGGTAAATGCAGTACAGGGCCACCATTTGCACCAGGTGATAGCCCGCTAGGGGGCTTATGCTAAAGGCCCCAGGCCAAGGGATGACGAGAATGCTCGCCGCCAGACCAGAGATGGCGATGCCCAGGGCCAGCCAGGCTGGCCTGGCTTTGATGCGGTGGTGCGCCAGCGATCGCCCCACCTGCACCAGCAGCACGATGACTAGCGCGCTCAGGTAGTCGGCGACCCTGAGGGCAAAGGCCCACAGGGTGGTGCCCAGCATCAGCACCAGGGCAAGTTTTGCCGTAGCCAGGGTCACTAACCCCAGTCGCCTGCTCCGTCGCAGGGTGCAGGCGGCGGCTACGACGGCAAAAAAACTGGCGATCGCCAGGGCCAACCCCATCCCCTGCCACAGCCACAGGCGTTGTTCCTGAGCTAAAACCTCGGCAAACCCGTGGTAGGTGCCGCCCAGCAGGGCCGCCCCGCCGACGCTGCTAAACACCGCAGCCCAGAGCCGTTCTATCCGGCCTCGCCCTAGCAGCAACCCCGCAAAGAGTAGGCATTCTAGGGCGATCGCATAGTCGGTCAGCGTCGTCATCGGTTCTGCCATGGGGATGCATGACTGATAGGTCAGGGTGAGCCGCTATGGGCAGTTTCATCTTATGCTCTCCGCACTGTCTAACCACTGAGGTTTACTTCAGGGCTATGCCGCCCACGCCCAAGGCTGATTGCTGGGGCTCAGCTCCCGCAAAGCTGCTCCCTTAAGATGCAAAGACTCTCCGTGAAACGCTATGACTCTCCTTCACGATCTATCGACCCCGGTGAGGCACATCACCTGCCACCAGGGATGCTTGAGCTGATGCTCGTCGGTCTGGGCGCGATCTTCGTTGAGCAGCCAGTGGGTGAGGTAGCGGCGGTGCTGCCGGGGCGGAATTATGGGGCTACCGTGGCTGTTGGGGCGCACTGCTGTGCGCCCGTACGGTGGGTGAATTGATTCATACCCTGGGGGGCATTGCATTCACTGTATCAGTGGTTAGGCTAGAGGCAGGCCCAGAAGCCATGCTCTCTCAGCGCACCGATAACAAGAGGGCGGCCTTTAGGCCAACACTGGATTACCGCTTAGAGGCAAGCGATGGATCTACTGACCGGGGAACCGGTGTTGGTGCGGCCTGGGGTGCAGCTTCAGGTCTGTTACCAGGCGGGCGGGCAACCGGCGGTGGTCTTTCTCCACGGTGGGTTGGGCAATCGGTTTAACCTCAGGGCGCAGTACGAGTTTGCCGTGGCCCAGGGGTGGGGGGCGATCGCCTACGATCTGGCGGGCCATGGCCAGTCTAGCCCCTACCCCCGCTACTCCATTGGGCGGCACTGCCGCGACCTGACCCGGCTGCTGCGCCACTTTCCCATTCACCAGCCGATTTTGTTTGCCCACAGCTACGGCGTGCCCATTGCCCTGGAGTGGTGCCAGCAGCACCCCGTGGCCGGGCTGGTGTTGGTGGCGGGCGGCACCCACGACTTGGACCCGTGGTGGGAGCTGCCGCTGATGCAGAGTTTGGCCTGGGGCGGTCGCCACCTGTTTCGCCTGCCCTGGATGCAGCGCGCGATCGCCCAGCTATCGAGTGAGCACAGCCACGCCACCCTCGACCGATTTACCGCCGAGAGCCCGTTGCCCGTGCATGCCCACCCCTACGAGGCCCTGCGAATTTTTTGGGGCTATAACTTCTTTGCCCGTCGCGTTGGCCGCCGACCGGCCTCTGGCCAACGCCCCTGGCAACTCAGCTATCCAGCGCTGACCATCAGCGGTGGCCAAGACCCAATGTTTACCGAGGCCATGGGCGCTGCGCTGGCGCAGCATTTCCCGGCGGGTCGCCACCTGCATTTAGAACAGGCAGGGCACTTGGCGATGGCGGAGTTTCTCGATGTGGTGAATGGGGCGCTGGCAGAATTTAGGCGAGATGCGATCTCGTAACGGTGACGTTGTGCAGCGGCCGATCATCTTGAACTCCCACTGATAACCTCTGTGCCGTCCGCACCAACGTAGTGTTGGGCATCTGGCTGTGCGGATGCCGCTATTTTGCCCTCGGACGCAACTCAAAAGCAAAGTCAGCACGATAGAAGCACACATCAAATTCTACAAAGAAATTCATGTGACCCAGAATTAACGGCGCTTCTCTTGATTGTGTCCAGGCGAATGCAAGCAAAACAGAGGAATATTCAGCAACGGTAGCTGATAGAACTAACCCTCGAGCTTCCATCTGAGCTAAATTACCACTCAACTGGATAGCAACTGTCTGTTCTTCCCAGACTGCCCCCAACTGTAATCCGATCTCATAAGGCAGCACGTTGACGCTTGCACCAGTATCCAGCAAAGCCATCATCTCTAAAGAGTGGTCTCTGTAGCTTAGCGTTATTGGCAGATACGGCATTGTGCTAGACAACCCTGCGCTATTAGTGCGCTCGATGAAAGGAAACCGCTGACCGTTAAGCATTGCCCTCTTGCCTTGCTGCCACTAAGAGATCTGAAAGGGTTTGAGCTGCTCCATGAGCATCATAGGGCGACCATACAACCGCTTCAGTACCTTCTAACTGCTTTAGCAACAAACTTTCTTGCGCCTGGGTTTCAGTCGCTTGTAATTCATAGCCTTCCTCTTTCGCCACTGCTAGTAGAAGGAAATGAATAAGGCGTAGCTTATCTTGATGAGAAAGTTGATTTACAACAGGAAGTAATTCAGTAAGAGGCATAAGCTTTTAGAGGGATATTTGTGAATAGGCTGAACTGGATTAAACACGGAACGACCAGTAGTTAGCTCTTCCACATTAACTCAAACAGGCAAGACTGAGGTAACGCCGCAACCGAGGGATGAAGCAGCTCAACAGCTTAATTATGCCGACAGTTTTCGTCAGAAGCTCTGTCAGGCTTTCACTGGTTTGGGTAATGGCGACTAGGCCAATGCTCAAACCGACGGTAAACGACTTGGTTTGCCAGCTAAATCGCAGCCGGTAAACGGCTTCGCGCAGGGTATTGAACACCTGCTCTGCCTGATTTAGATCGCACTGGTGTAGCAAAATGCCAAATTCGTCGCCCCCCAGCCGCGCCGACGGATCGGCCTATTAGCATACTTAATAGAGCGGCGGTGGCGATCGCAAAGGTAGCTCCCCGACCAGGGTTTTGCATAGCATTAGGTGAATGGATCCAATTTTTAAGCATTCCTCAGTCTTGCGGGTTTTCACCTAGGCCGCTGATGGGCATCAGTCGCCGCCTAAGACTGCGGGAGAATCAGCCAATCTTACCCTTAGTTCAGCTCGCCCAGCCGATCTAGGGGCCAAAACCGAAACACCGCCCGACCAATCAGGTGATCTTGCGGCACAAAGCCCCAGTAGTGGGAGTCAAAGCTTTCGTTGCGGTTGTCGCCCAACACCAGGTAGGCCTCGGGGGGCACCGTCACTGGCCCAAATTGATAATCGGGCTTGGCGGCAATGTAGGGTTCTACCTGGGGTTCGCCATTGATAAAGAGCTGGCCGTTTTTGACCTCCACCACATCTCCTGGCCGGCCCATCAACCGCTTAATGTACGCGTCTTTTGTGCCTAGCTCATCAGGTGGATGAAACACCACAATGTCGCCCCGCTGGGGAGTACCAAAGTCGTAGCTGAGCTTTTCGATAATCAGGCGATCGTTGATCTCCAGCGTAGGCAACATCGAGCCAGAGGGAATATAGCGGGCTTCGGCCACAAAAGTGCGCATGCCAAAGGCCAGCAGCACACTGAGACTCAGGGTTTCGACAATTTCGCGCAAAGCCCCCTTGGTTTTGGGAGTAGGCGTGCTGTGGGTGTTGGAATCGGTCATGGGAGGTTAGGGAGTGGGGAGTAGGGGAGTGGACGAGTGATAGAGAATTGATGGTTGCCCTTACCCCTCACTCCCTACCCCTCAGTAACTTACTAAGATTGAAAGCTGATTACAGTCTGGGCGTGGTCGTCATCGGTCACTGTGCAAGAGAGAATCACGCCGTCTTCGTCAGTCATAATGCTAACAGTTTTGAGATAGACAATGCGGTAGGCATAGGTGGCTTCGTGAACCCCCAGGGAGCGGCTGACCGTCACCACCAGGTCGTTGCCGTAGTGGGGCCGATCATAGATCACCGAAAATAGGGGTTTGTGGCGCAGCAGGTCAAAATTTCCCATCTGCCCATCCAACCGTTGCAGAGTGATCAAGCGCCCTCTGTTGTCATGGGTGAGTTGGGTAAAGAACTCTAGCCAAATGCCTTGGGGAATATCGAGCTGATGCCGCTCAGGAGACAGCTTTAAATCCATATCCAAACGCCTAACGATGGTCTCAAATATAGGTTTTGGGTATGTCATTTCAGTGCCAGGGATGTGGCATTTAACCGCTTTGCTCTCCCTCCATCACCTCGCCGCCAGGATAAGCTCCTGGCTTTTTTATGGCCATAACGAGGGAGTCAGTGGTTAGAATTCGGTTCAAAGATCCGGCTAAGGGCACGGCTAAAACCAGGCCGAGTAAGCCTCCCAACTGGACGCCTAGAAGTAGAGAAACCAGAATCCAAATGGGGTTGAGGCCCACCAGATTGCCAAGAATTTTAGGGGCTAAGACCTGATCGATGGTCTGATCGGCAAGGAAGGCGATCGCCACCATCTCTCCCCCCAGCACAATACTTTTAAAGCTCACCACGATCGCCGCTACCAAATCCCAACCGTATCGCCAAAGGGAATTAGCGTCAACAGGCCAATACCTATACCAAATACTAGCCAGTAGGGGATTTTGAACAGAAAAAATAGACCCGTCAACACCAGGGTCATGATCAGGGCAATGGTGGCCTGACCCACAAAATAGTTGCGAAACTGCTCTTGAAATGCCAGCTGCACCGAGGCCGAGACATCTTTGGGTAGCCAGCCCAGTAGCCCATGCCAAAAGGCATCGCCGTGGAGCAGTAAATACAGCGCTAAGACTCCAGTAACGATGACTTCTACCAGGCGATCGGCAATTCCTAACAAAATTTCTAGGGTCTGATCGGGTAGTTGCACCAGTTCATCGGGCAACAGCTGGGCCAGCCGCTCTGCTATTGCCGTTACATCGAGAGGAATTTGTTTGGCGGCAAGCCAGGCATCTAGGGTCTGAAACTGTTGACTGCCTGACTCTAGCCAGGCGGGCAGTCGATTGGCTAAATCGCCCAGTTGCAAGAGCAAAACTGGAACTAGCATCAGGCCTAAAACGCTCACTAGGGCGATCGCACCCAGCAAAATTAGCCCAATGCTCACCCCTCTGTCCAGACCTCTTTTTTCTAGCTGCTCTATGGGGTAGTTGAGCAAAAATGCCAGCAGCGTCGCCGTAATCAAGATGGTCAACGGGATCTGAAAGGCCAGAAACACCTTGTAGAGTAGCCAAGCATTCAAAATTGTTAGGGGAATCGCAATTTCCCACACCAGCCATCGAGGCAGTTGGTTGAATACTTGCATCATGGTGCTAGGCAAACCCTAAAGTTTCTTTTTATGAGGATCTGAAGCCTCGGAGGGAAATAGCCAGGCCAAGAAACCCATGCTGACCAGGAGCAACAGAGCTAGAACCAATGCCCCCGCCGGAACCGATAGCGCAACCATAGCAGACACCTGAGTGAGTTGTTTAACCTCACTCTAGGCAGAGCGCATGGCTAAGCTGTGGCTGATCTGTGTCAATCTGGCCTGGTCTGGTTTTAGGCCTGGTTTTAGGCCTGGTTTTAGGCCTGGGGTAGAGAGAAGCGAAAGCTGCTGCCCTGGTTAATCGTGCTCTCTACTTCGATGCCGCCGCCGTGCAGCTCGACCAGGCGTTTGGTGATGGCCAGGCCGATGCCGGTGCCGACAATGGCTGGGTTACTGGCCTGGTGACCAATCTGGGATGACCGCCAAAACCGCCCTGGTGGCGATCATCAGCTACGGCATCAGCAATAGTGTGGGCCTGGCTCTACTCAGCGGCAGCGCCATTCGCTATCGCTTTTACACCGCCTGGGGGCTTAGCCCCGGCAAAATTGCCCAGATCATTGCCTTTTGCAACCTCAGCTTTTGGCTGGGGCTGTTTGCCGTGGGTGGTCTGGTGTTCACGGCAGAGCCGCTCTCGGTGCCGGGTCTGCTGCACCTGCCCTTTCAAACCGCCCAGCCCTTAGGCATTCTGTTTTTGGCGATCACGGTGGCCTACCTGCTGCTCAGCAGCGTTAGCCGTCGTGCGGTCAAGATTAAGGGCTGGGTACTGCCCCACCTGCCCCCAAACTGGCCCTGAGCCAGATCGTCATCACCTCCTGCGACTGGGCGCTGGCGGCGGCGGTGCTCTATATTTTGCTGCCCGCCTACCCCGACCTCAACTATTTCATCTTTTTTGGCAGCTACCTGCTGGCCCAAATCGCCGGGGTAATCAGCAATGTGCCGGGGGGCCTAGGGGTGTTTGAAACGGTGCTGATCTTGCTGATCTCGCCGCCTATCCCCGCCGATCAGCTGCTCGGGGCACTGCTGGTGTACCGGTTGGTCTATTACTTTTTGCCCCTGCTGGTGGGGGTGGGGCTGCTGGCTGTCTATGAACTGCGGCGACGCCGTCACCGGGTCAAAGTGAGCAGGCCAGGGTTATGATCGCCCTAAGCATACCCCGCCTGGCTCCAGGCCGAGCAGTCTTGATCGCAACTGCCCTCGCTCCAGCAAAGCTTGGCTTTGGCCAATCTGAAGCTCGCCGCCAGTTCTCCGTCCAGCCGCCCACCTCAGCCGCCCCAACTGCATGCTCAGCCGTCTGCCCCGCCGCCTAGGGAGAATCGCTGAAGCGACATCACAACCAACCTCCGGCCTTGCGCCCGCGCCGCCCCTACCCCTACCAGAGTCAGCCAGTTCTCTGGGCCAGACTCGCACCGCGATGCCGACCCCGGTTGATCTTGCCTCGGGAAGCGCTGTTACGCCACGCCGCGTTCGAGGGTCGCACTCAACCGTAGCTCAAACCGTATGGCCAGGAAGCTAAAAATCTAGCTATCTCATGCGCTAGAATTTCGACGATATTGGGGTAGGTTTGGGGTAATGCTGATGGAGCAACCCGGTTGTGGGCCAAGCCCTGCCAAGATGGCGGTTCAAAATGATGCAGAGTGAAGTGGCCATGGCCCACGCGTTTGCCCGCAGCAACGAGCGCGGCCCCTTTGGCGATCACCTGCGGTATCACCTGTTTCGCATTATACGACAAGCCAGCGCTGAAGGCGTGCTTTTTGCGGGTGGTGCAGAGCCAGACCTGCCCCGACGAAAAAGTATTTTCCGCCTGCGAGGGGCGGGGCTGGTGCGGCGGCGCAATAATGGCGATGTGGTGCCCCGCTGCGAGCTATATGCACGGTATTTTGAACAGCATTTGCGATAGTGAAAGGCCTAGCCCATGAGAACCCTGAGTGCAGAAGAGCTAGCTATGTTTAAACGCACGGCAGAACGGCGGGAAGCTGACGGAAAACTGGACCTGGCGCAGCGACTGGAGGCCGCTATGCAGGTCGCCGGAGCGGCAGCCGAGCTACTGAAGCGTGAGTTTCAGGCTACTAACGTGATTCTCTTTGGCTCCCTTGGGAATCTAGAACGATTTCATCTGTCGTCGGATATTGATTTGGCGGTCAGTAGGCTGGCACCGTTAGACTACTTTAGTGCGGTGGCTAAGCTACAAGATATGTCATCGTTTAAGGTTGACTTGGTCTGTCTGGAGCGCTGTAAACCAGACTTAAAAGCCATAATCGAGCTTGAGGGGAAAGCACTTTGAACGGGATCTACCTGGCCACGGCTGGGCGTATTCATCAGGAGCTGAGCGAACTAGACCAGGTGGTGGAGCGGATTGGTCAAATCTGGAGCTTTCGCCAGCATGAGGAGTTGCTCACCGAGCCAGACTATCTGATCGATGCTGTAGCCCTTAACCTGCATAGCGTCTACGCAGGTATTGAGCGGGTTTTAGAGCTGATTGCAGACACTATAGACCAGGCTAAACCCAGCGGGCCAATGTGGCATCGTGACCTGCTGCAACAGATGACCGCTGAAATTGCGGGTGTCAGGCCAGCGGTGCTGAGCCTGGAGGCTAGAAATAGCCTAGATCGCTATCGCGGGTTTCGCCATGTGGTGCGCAATATCTACGCCTTTAGCCTGGATGCCGAGCAGGTGGAGCTGCTGGTGGAGCACCTGCCTGCGATTTACCAACAGGTGAGAGCCGAGCTGGAGCAGTTTGCCAATTTTTTGGAGCAAATCGCCCGCCGATAGGCCATTTTTAAGAAAAGCCTAAGTGGACAGGATTGAGATGTTGAGCCGAACCTCGGGTCCACTTCACTGGTCGATGGCGCTAAAGTTCTGGTTGCCCGCTTGCAGGTAGGCCTGGTCATCGGGGGTGAGGTATTGGCTGATGAAGTTGAGGGTGGCCCGCTGTTTGTCGCTGCCGGTAAAGCCGTCGTCAGTGGCGTATTGGGGTTTCCAGTCATCACCAAACCAGTCAAAAATAGCGGAAATAGCCACCTGATTAGCCGCTTGGTCGATGGCTAGCCCGTAGGGGCCATCGAGCCACTGCTGCACCTGAGCGTCGAGCTGCTGATCGAGGGCAGCCCCGGTGTAGGGCTCTTGGCGCAGGGTCGGACAGCTGAGGGCAGCACATACTAGGGCCGCATGGATGCGGGTTTCGACAAAGTCTCTGCGGAGGATGTCGTGCTCGATCGCATCGAGGGTGAGCGGCTGGCCCATCACGATGTGCTTGCTAAAATTCCAGACGCCAACGATGTCGCGAATGCTGCCCTTGAGCGGGTTTTGGTCGATGATCGACTGGAGAGTTAAGGCATTGTAGGCGTTGATCAAAAAGGCAATTTGGGTGGGTTCATCCCAGGCGGCGTAGGCCTCTGGCGACACCGCCGCCAGCTCAGCTACGACGGTTTTTAGCTCCTCAGGGTTGGCCTGTAAAGCTGAATAATCGACCAGGCCGCTACTATCGACGTAGGTTTGCAGCAAAGTGCTGTAGTTGTCGTAGGTGAGGGGAGCCGAGGCCCCCACTGAGGCAATGTCTGCAGCGGGGGCCTCGGCCTGAAAGATGGACGGGGAGCTACTCCAGCTCGCCAGCAGTGCGATCGCACCGAGGGCAATCCATACCTGAGGTCTACCCATGACAAACCACTGCGAGGGAATACCGTTTAGTTATCACTGGTTGGGCCAGATTTATCTGACTATTCTCTAAGGCTTTGCTGAGGATTTGATGAGTAGATCATCTTTTTACGCTATCGCTTGGGCATCTTTCGACGCTATTTCTTGGATCTCTGGGCGGCGCTGGGTCTGGCTCAGCCTGCTGACCCTACTGCTGACGGTGAGCTGTGTTACAGACCTAAGGCCAGCCCCACCGCCGATGACGGAGGCCCGCTGTATTGCTCAACCAGGCTTTGTTTTTGTGGCCGGGGGCCGCTTTCAGGCGGGCAGCGACCGACAAGAGCGCGACTACGGCTACCGAATTTCGGCGGCCGCCCTGGGTCAGACCCCGGCGGCGATCGCCCAGGCAGAAAACCAGCTGCGATCGCGCCGCTGGTTTGACCGTGAGCTGGCGGCGGCTACCCTCGACCTGCCGGGGTTTTGCCTGGCCCAAAATCTCGTGACCCAGAGCGACTATCAGCTATTCGTTGCCGCCACGGGCGATCGCGCCCCCGGTATTTCTGAAGCCGACTACCAACGGCAGGGCTTTTTGGTACACCCCTACGCCGCCGTGCGCCCCTATCTTTGGCAGGGCAATGCCCCGCCGACTGCCCTGCAACAACATCCCGTGGTGCTGGTCTCCTACGACGATGCCATGGCCTATGCGGCCTGGCGCGGGCAGCAAGATAGTGCTACCTACCGACTGCCCACCGAGCTAGAGTGGGAAAAAGCCGCCCGAGGTTCCGATGGGCGGTACTTTCCCTGGGGCAGCCAGTGGCGGGCTGAGGCGACGAACTGGGGCGGCAGCGGCATCGACGGCACCAGCCCGGTGGGTGGCTTTGCCCTCAGCCGTAGCCCCTCCGGCATCGACGACATGGCTGGCAATGTGTTTGAGTTCACCAGCACCTTGGTCAATGGAGGGCAAGCCGCCGTGATGAAGGGCTGCTCCTGGGATGACCTACCGGGCTTTTGCCGGGCCGCCTATCGCCACACCCGCCCCATCGCTGCCCGCCATATTCTGTTTGGCTTTCGCCTAGTAATGGACTAATTCTCAGGTGCTACCCTAGAAACTCTCAGTTTGTTCTCAGGTGGCAACCTGCGGTTGTGAGCATGATTGCAGTTACACCAAGTCCAGCTTGGATTGGGTTTATACACCGCTAAGTGAATAGTTAAGGGAGAAAAATTATGCGTGTTCAATACCTTGGTGCTCTGGCGATCGCGGGCTTACTCACCGTAGGCACCGTTGCCTGTGGTAGTGCCAACCCCTGCGCTGGCAGCAAAGAACAGGTGAATCCCTGTGCCGGAGCCGCTGACCCCTGCGCCGGGGCCAATCCTTGCGCTGGAGCAGACCCCTGCGCCGGGGCCAATCCCTGTGCTGGCAGCTAAGGTTAACGGTTAATACCGAACTCACAATCGAACCGTTTATCAGCTCTTTCTTTCCTTAAGATCAGGACAGAAAGAGCTTTTTTGTAGAGAATTTTAGGCTTTACTCAGAAATTTCATGGTCGATCTGTTTTCTTAAAATCGCTGGGCGGTTTGCTGGTCTAGGTCAAACTGGTAGCGCTGCTGGAAATTGGTGACGCCATAGTGAAGATAAGCGGTTTCAGCGCCACACCCTGCCGCCCCCGATACCCGAACCTAGTGGTCTGTCAAGCCTCAATTT
>JBBSLR010000023.1:0-13611 GCA_038255045.1 Phormidesmidales cyanobacterium | reverse complement strand
GGTTGCGCAGGGAGTCGAAGATCTCGTTGTCGGTGAGACCCAAGGCCTTCAGCAGCACCTGGGCTGAAAGCTTGCGGGTTTTGTCGATGCGCACCCACACTAGATCATTTTTGTCGGTCTCAAACTTGAGCCAGGCTCCCCGGTTGGGGATCAGGTTGGCGTTGTAGGTGCGGCGACCGTTTTTGTCGGTCTCAGATTTGTAGTAGACCCCAGGGCTACGCACAATTTGGTTGACGATGACCCGCTCAGCCCCGTTGATGATAAAGGTGCCGCGATCAGTCATCAGGGGCAGATCGCCGATGAAGACCTCTTGCTCTTTGATTTCGCCGGTTTCTTTGTTGATTAAGCGGGTCGGCACGTACATCTGCACGGCGTAGGTGGCATCCCGCCGCTTGGCCTCATCGACGTCGTACTTCGGGCTTTTGAGCTTGTACTGCCTGCCCAAAAAGTGCAGCTCAAGCTTGCCCGTATAGTCAGTGATAGGAGAGAAGCTTTCCAGTTCTTCAATCAGCCCTTCTTCCAAGAACCAGCGAAAGCTAGACCGCTGAATCTCTACCAGGTCAGGCAGAACAAAGTTAGGGGGCGCTTGATAAACGGTAGTTTCAGTCATAGGTCTCCTAGTGCATGTCGGCCGGGTGCAGATGGGCCAAGATCAACAACGCGTCTGAAAAAAAGAAAAAATGAGACAAGTCAAAGGTATCTAAGGCTTGCGCCTGTCGCCTTTCCTGTTGTCTTTCCTGTCGTCTTTAAAGAAATAAACCAATGTCCTAGCAGCCTGCCGGGGTTGGTACGCGCAGCGAGTTAGAGTTGCTAGAGGGGGAATCAGAGGGCAATGGAGATAACTCGGGTAGGTTAAACAAGGTGGCAGCATTACGGGTGGTGGCCTGAGCTAAAGACTCAAACTCGACCTGGCGGAGCTGGGCCAGATAGGTCGCCACATGGTACACAAAGGCCGGCTGATTGCGCCGCTCTTTGCGCTTTGGCTCAGGGGAGAGAAAGGGACAGTCGGTTTCAACTAGCAGACGGTCACTGGGCACCAGCTGAGCTGAGGCTTTGACCTGATGGGCATTTTTAAAGGTGACGATGCCGCTAAAGCTAACGTAAAACCCTAAGTCCAAAAAACCCTGGGTCTCTTCGGGGGTGCCAGCCCAACAGTGCATGACGCCGGTCACGGGGCCAACGGTGCGCTGAAACTCTTGAATCACCGCAGCGGTGGCCTGGGCCGCATCTCGACAGTGCACAATCACCGGCAGGCCCTGACGGTGGGCAACGGTCAACTGCTGCCAAAAGGCCTCACGCTGTACCGCTTGATCGCTGGCCTTGAAAAAATCAAGGCCGGTTTCACCGATGGCTACCACCCGTCTGTCAGACGCCGCCAGCTCAGCGATCTGAGCTGCTGTGGCGTCTGTCCACTTGTCCATATCTAGGGGATGGAGGCCGACAGATAGGTATAGCTCAGGAATGCGGTCAGCGATCGCCCGCATGGCCTGAAACTCCGCCGGATCTACGCAGGAATGAACCAAAGCCAAAACCCCGGCCTGTCTCCAGGCCCGGGCTAGCTCATCAAGATCCCCGGCAAACGTATCAAAATTGAGATGTACGTGGGTATCAACCAGAGGCATAGTCAAGTGCAGCAACAAAAAACGGCAGGCGGCCTAGCGCATTGGCAACCTATAAAGCAGACTTAGGATGCAGCCTCTACGGTCTCCTGAGCCTTGAGCGTCCGGGCTATGAGAGACTTTTTACGAGCACCGGTGTTGGCATGGAGAACACCGCGCTTTACCGCCTTGTCAATTTTGCTGTAAGCAGCAGACATCGTGGTCTCAACCTGCTGCTTAGTCTCGTCACCAGGCGCGGCCTGATAGGCGGCAACGGCAGACAGGTAGTTTTTGGTCAGGGTCTTAACCGCTGATTTGTAAGACCGATTTTCGAGCCGATTGCGCTCGGTGATTTCAATTCGTTTGATTGCAGACTTAATGTTTGCCACAGTTCGCCCTAGCTTAAGCTTAACAAGATCAATTGACCAGATAAAGCATGTTAGCACCAAATGAACCATTTGATTAGATCTAGCTGCCAAATCAGTGTTTAGATCGATTAAGATGTTATGACACTGATGCGGCCCTCTACTTTGGGGTGCTTAGCCGCCCTAAGTAAACTCACTAGTCTAAGTAAACTCACTAGGTAGACCACTAGACGAACTCAACTGGCGCACCGCATCGGGCTGGTCTACACCAGGTTCAGCGTGGGATCTTTGGTTCTCCCGTAGACAGAACTCCACTTCTGGACTTGGATTTGGTTTGATTTTTAGAATTCCTGGGCTGTAATGCTGCGCATCATTCATCAGCTAACTGAGGTCAAGACAGAGCTTCAGCGGATCTGTGCTCGTACCCACGACGACCAGGTCGTTCACAAAGAAGCTACGGTGCGGGAGATTCTCCACGCTGTTCGTCGCCAGGGCGACCAGGCGGTGCTTCAATACACCGCCGATTTTGACGGAGCTACCCTGAGCGCAGACAGGCTGCGGCTGTCGGGTGCTGAGCTAGATGCGGCCTACCAGCAGGTCAGTAAGGGGCTGCTAGATGCGATTCGCCTAGCCTGTAAGAATGTGGAGACATTTCACCGCCAGCGACTGCCCCAGAGCTGGGTGCGGTTTGAGGATAACGGCGTTGTGCTGGGCAAGCGCTATACCCCAGTTGATCGGGCTGGCCTTTACGTGCCGGGGGGGCGGGCCGCTTACCCCAGCACCGTGATCATGAATGCGATTCCAGCCCGGGTGGCGGGGGTGCCCCAGGTGGTGATGGTGACGCCGCCCAGTCAGACCGGTACGGTCAACCCGGCTGTGCTGGTGGCGGCCCAGGAGGCGGGGGTGACGGAGATTTATCGGGTGGGCGGTGCCCAGGCCATTGGGGCGCTGGCCTACGGCACGGAGACAATTCCCTCGGTCGATGTGATTACTGGCCCTGGCAATATCTATGTCACCCTGGCGAAGAAGCTGGTGTTTGGCACGGTGGGCATTGACTCTCTGGCCGGCCCCTCAGAGGTGCTGGTGATTGCCGACCACACCGCCAACCCGGCCCACGTGGCGGCCGACCTGCTGGCCCAGGCCGAGCATGACCCGATGGCCGCTGCGATTTTGATTACCACTAGCGCCTCCCTGGCGCAGCGGGTGGCGGCGGCGGTAGATCGGCAGCTGATCGCTCACCCGCGCCAGACGCTGACGGAAAAGGCGATCGCCAACTACGGCCTAGCCGTGGTGGTCGATAGTCTGGAGACGGCGGCAGATCTATCCAATGGGTTTGCCCCTGAGCACCTCCAGCTAGAGGTGGCCGAGCCCTGGGATTTGCTAGAGCACATTCGCCATGCCGGAGCAATTTTTCTGGGGCACTCGACCCCTGAAGCGGTGGGCGACTACCTGGCCGGGCCTAACCACACGCTGCCCACCTCTGGCGCGGCCCGCTACGCCTCGCCCCTGTCGACCGAAACCTTCATGAAGCACTCCAGCCTGATTCAGTATTCGACCGAGGCCCTGCAAGGGGTGGCGGGGGCGATCGCATTGCTCACCGATGCCGAAGGGCTACCCTCCCACGGCGACTCCGTGCAGCGGCGAGTGCAGCCAGAGTCGAGCAGTGAAGAGACTTCCGACATCTAGGCTGCGGTCAAGGCGAGCTATCCCCGATTCAGCAGGGCGAATGCGACAGAGCCTGCGGCTAGGCTGCGCCAACGTTCCTACGGTTTGGCCTTTGGGGAATCGGGGACATGGGATTTGGATTTGGGATGAAACGTCCCTGTGGCACAATTAACGGGTTAATGCTCCTGGGGTCTAGGTTGAGCTGCTATGACGAAATTTGTATTTGTAACCGGCGGGGTGGTGTCGAGCATTGGCAAAGGCATTGTGGCGGCTAGCCTGGGTCGTCTGCTAAAGTCGCGAGATTACTCGGTTTCTATTCTCAAGCTCGACCCCTACATTAACGTTGACCCTGGCACCATGAGCCCCTTCCAGCACGGGGAGGTGTTTGTCACCGAAGACGGGGCCGAAACCGACCTCGATCTGGGCCACTACGAGCGCTTTACCGACACCGCCATGTCGCGGCTCAACAGCGTCACCACTGGCTCGATCTATCAGGCGGTAATCAATAAAGAGCGCCGAGGCGACTATCAGGGGGGCACCGTGCAGGTGATTCCCCACATTACCAACGAGATTAAGGAGCGGGTGCATCGGGTGGCCCGCAACACCAACCCCGACGTGGTGATTACCGAGATCGGCGGCACCGTAGGCGACATTGAATCGCTGCCTTTTTTGGAGGCCATTCGCCAGTTTCGCAAAGATGTGGGCCGCCAGGATGTGCTCTACATGCACGTCACCCTGGTGCCTTGGATTGCCTCGGCGGGGGAACTGAAGACCAAGCCTACCCAGCACTCGGTGAAGGAACTGCGCTCCATCGGCATTCAGCCCGACATTCTGGTGTGCCGCTGTGAGTGCCCTCTGCCCCAGCCGATGAAGGAAAAAATTGCTGAGTTCTGCGATGTGCCCGCCGAGGCCGTGGTCACCTGCCAGGATGCCAGCAGCATCTACGAGGTGCCCCTCAAGCTAGAACAGGAGGGACTGGCCCACCAGGCGATGAAAATGCTCTCCCTCGACCAGCGTCAGCCCCGCCTGGGCCAGTGGGAAGCCCTGGTAGAAGGGCTCTACAGCTCTAGTCGCCCGGTGGATATTGCCATTGTCGGCAAGTATGTCAGTCTCAACGATGCCTATCTATCGGTGGTGGAAGCCCTGCGCCACGCGGCGATCGCCCATCGGGCCGCCATCAACGTGCGCTGGGTCAACGCCGAAGATATCGAGATCAATGGCCCGGACGCCCACCTGAGCGGCGTCAACGGTATTTTGGTACCCGGCGGGTTTGGCGCTCGCGGCATTGGCGGCAAGCTCCAGGCGATTCAGTACGCGCGCGAGCGGGGTATTCCCTTTTTGGGTCTGTGCCTGGGTATGCAGTGCTCAGTGGTGGAATGGGCCACCAATGTGGCCCACCTGGAGGGGGCCGACAGCTCTGAGTTTGCCGCCGACACCCCCAACCCGGTGATTAGCCTGCTGCCCGAACAGCAGGACGTAGTTGATCTGGGCGGCACCATGCGTCTGGGCCTCTACCCCTGTCGCTTGGCCCCCGACACCCTGGCCAGACGACTCTACGACAAAGAGGTGATCTACGAGCGCCACCGCCACCGCTACGAGTTCAACAATGCCTACCGCAACTTGTTTATTGAGTCGGGCTACAGCGTCAGCGGCACCTCTCCCGACGGTCGCCTGGTGGAAATCATTGAGCTGCCCAGCCATCCGTTCTTTATCGCCACCCAGTTTCACCCTGAGTTTCAGTCGCGGCCCAGCTCTCCCCATCCGCTGTTTTTGGGGCTGGTGAATGCCGCCCTGGGCAACAGTGAGGTCACCGCACCGGTGACCAGGGCGGTGGGCGCTGCTGCCGAAGCCTAGGCTTCGGAGACCGTTAACCCCAGCAAAACGCTGGGTCTGGGCTGCCCAAGGCAGCGATCGGAGGACAGCTATAGAGGGTTTGATTTTGGGGCACCAGCCAGTAGGTGCTAACCTGATCGCCACTTTTTAGCTGTACCGGCCCCCGGGGTTGCAGGGTGAAGTGATTTTTTAGATGGTCATAGGACGACTCAGACACCTGAATTTTTGAGGCCACGCCGGTGGTTTCCATAAAGCTGGCAATGTTGACGGTGTCGCCCCACAGATCGTAGATAAACTTGCGAATGCCGATCACCCCCGCCACCACGCTGCCGGAGTTGATGCCAATGCGTAGCTGAAAGGGTTGACCGTCGGGTCGCCGAAATTCACCAATGGTGGCCTGCATGTCGAGGGCCATTTGGGCGATCGCCCGGGCGTGGTCGGGTCTCGCCACGGGCACCCCCGCCGCCACCATGTAGGCGTCGCCAATGGTCTTAATTTTCTCTAGGCCATAGAGGGCGGCCAGCTGATCAAACCGCGAAAATATTTGGTTGAGCAGCTGTACCAGCTCACAGGGGGTGAGCTGAGCGGCCACGGGGCTAAAGCCCACAATGTCGGCAAACAGAATGGTGACTGAGTCAAACTGGTCGGCGATCGCCTGTTCTCGGTCCTTCAGGCGCTGGGCAATCTGAAACGGCAGCACATTGGTCAAAAGCTCTTCAGAGCGCTGGCGCTGGCGACGCAGCTCAACCTCAATTTTTTGCCGCTCTTCAATTTCAGCCTGAAGCTGCTGATTTTGGGTCTCTAACTGCTGCTGCTGCCGCCTTAGGGAAAGCTGATGCTTCACCCGCAGCAGCACCTCGTAGGCCATGAAGGGTTTAACAATGTAGTCTGCTGCCCCCAGCCTAAAAGCCTGCTCTTTTTCGGCTTCGGCATCGCGGGCAGTGAGAAAAATAATGGGGATGCTCTGGGTGGCCTGATCGCCTTTGAGCTGCCGACACACCTCAAAGCCATCTATGGCAGGCATCGTAATGTCGAGCAAAATTAAATCGGGCGGAGCCAGGGCAATGGCCCTGAGCGCCAGGGCACCGCCGAGGGCCTTGCGACAGCGATAGCCTTCGGCCTCGAGAATGGTAGATAACACCCGCAGGTTATCGGGGATGTCGTCCACCAGCAGAATGTCTACATCTCCATGGCTCGGCAGTGCGGCGGTCATCATATGGCGCTACGGGAACGGTTGCTACAGGGAAACAGGGGCGGGGGGAACAGCGGTGAGTTCAATAATCACATCGAGACGAAAGTCATTGACTAGGCAGTCTAGGCGCCGGGCTAGAGGGTGTTGCTCAACCGGAAGTTGGGCAATCAGCTGGCGCACCTGGCGGTCATCGGCCGCCTGGGCCGCTCGGTGAACTTGGGCGAGCCAGTCGGCAGCGAGGTGGCTGAAGTCGGCCTGGGTAAGGGGCAAACGGTTTTGGTCACGACAGAAGGCGGCAGGCTGGGTATTTTCTGCATCAGCCCCACCGGCCTCAGCGTACTGGTAGGTGAGACCCAGACTGCGGCCCACGTAGTCGAGCAACATCGCTCGATCTAAAGGCTTGGGCAACACCGCATTACACCCCGCCGCAATGCAGTCTGAGCGCTGCTCTTCAAACACGCTGGCGGTGACGGCAACGATTACGGTGGCATCGCCGCCGGGCAGTTGGCGCACCTGACGGGCAACACCATAGCCATCGAGCACGGGCATACGCATGTCGAGACAAATGAGATGAGGTTGCCAGGCGGTCCAGATCTCCACGGCCTCCTGCCCCTGGCTGGCTTCGCGCACCTCAAAACCAACCTCTTCTAGCCAGTGACGCATGAGTAGGCGGCTGTCGGCTCCATCGTCAGCGATTAGAATGCGGTGGCGGGGCTGATCGGGGGCCAGCCGCAAAATTATTTGCTCTACCTCAACCGGCCCTAGGGCAACAGCTGTAGACTGGCCCACCGGTAGCCTGACGGTGAAGATTGACCCTTCCCCAGGGGCACTGCTGACGGTGATGCTACCGCCCATTAGCTGAGCAAAGTTGTGGCTTAGGGATAGCCCCAGCCCGGTGCCCTCCGCCGACCGTCGCCCCGACTGGGTCTGCTCAAAGGGCTGAAACAGGTGCCGCAGCTCCTCTGATTCAATCCCGACGCCGGTATCTTGCACCATTATTTCCAGCCATTGGGTCTTGGTGCTGCTGCTGTCTGGGGCCGCGGCGGTGTTCTGGAGGTGAGAGCGAACCGTGACGCCGCCCTGGGCCGTGAACTTAATGGCGTTGCCAATCAGGTTGATCAAAATTTGCCGCAGCTTACCCTCGTCGGCCCGCAGTCGGTAGGGCAGCGGCGGCGACGGCATCACCTCTAATCGAATGCCCCTAGAGTCAGCTTTGAGCTGGAGCATATCATCGACGGCCTGGAGCGTTTGATGCAGGTCAAAGTCTGTTTCATTAAGGGTGATTTTGTTGGCCTCAATTTTGGCCAGCGACAGCACATTGTTGATCAGCCCCAACAGATGGTTGCCGCTGCGATTGACGATGTTAATCAAGTCGCGGTGATCGTGGTTGAGGGTGGCATCGTCGTGCAAGATTTGGCTAAACCCCAAAATGGCGTTGAGGGGGGTGCGCAGCTCGTGGCTCATGTTGGCCAAAAATTCACCCTTGGCCTGGCTGGCGGCATCGGCAGCCTGCTTGGCCACCGCCAGATCTTTAGCCTGGTGTTGGGTTTGCCGCAGCAGATTGGCCTGCTGCACGGCGGTGCCCAGGTGCGCCCCGACCTGAAGCACCATTTTCACCTCGTGGCGGGTCCAGGTGCGGGGCTGGTGGTGAGCGTAGATGCCCAGCAGCCCCCACAGCTGACTGCCGGCAAAGATCGGCACGATCACGTAGGCGCGCACCTGCCACCGCTCTAAAAACCCCAGGTAGCAATCATTAAATCCTTCACTATAGATATCGTTGACGCGATGATAGGTGCGGTCTTGGCGATAGGTTTCGGCCTGAGTCTCTTTTAAGTAGGTGTCTTCTAACAGCAGATAGCCCTCGTCAAAGGCGCTGTTTTGCATCTGGCGGGTAGCGCAGTCGGCTTGGTCAATCAGCGACTGGCTGGTGTTGATCGCCGCTAGGGTAGATGGGGCGGTGGGGTCGGTGAGCGATTCAGCCACTACTACACCGCTCCAGTCGGGGTTGAAGCGGTAGATCCAGACGCGATCGCAGCCTGCTGCCGTCTGCAACTCCTCAGTGGTCGCCGCAAAAATGGTCTTCAGGTCTAAGGTCTGCCGCATACGCTGCACAACACGCATCACCGTTTGCTCGCGGTTGGCGACAACTCGCACGGAGTCTTCGGCCTGTTTTTGACTCGTGATATCGCTACAGGTGCACACCACCCGCTCAACGTCCCCAGCTTCGCTGAGCTGGGGATCAACGTTCATCAGCAGCCAGCGCACCGAGTCAGATTGGGCTGTGCTAACCCCGATGACCACATCGTCAACCGGGGCTTTTTGAGCAATGGCCTGCTGTACCGGCAGGTAGGCGGGTATAAATGACGTGCCATTCTCCTGACATATAGAGGCTGTTTGGCCAAATACCAGGGGCGCACCCTCTGGCTCAGGGAGATGCAGAAACTCGCGTGCCGCCTGATTGCTGATTAAAATCTCGGCCTTGGCATTGAGCATGATCACGCCTACCCCCATTTCGCGAATTAGGGTGCGAAACTGCTGTTCACTCTTGGCGCGGGCCGCGTCTTGCAGACGCTGCTCAGTCAATCGCTGGTTTAGCCTCAGCGTGACTAGGGTAATCATTAAAATCAGCCCGGCTCCTAGGGCCACGGCTAGCCCTAGCCAGGGGACGTCTAGGGCGGGCATGTTGTCAGCCTTAAACGCTACTGCTGCTGGCTCCAACATCGTTTCAGACATAATCGTTCCGAACATCGCTGTGTAGTGCAGCCCGCCAATGGCCAAACCCAGGGCCAAAACCGACAGGCTAGCGGGCCAGATTTTGCCTTGGCAGGGGTGGCGGCGAGACCACAGGGTCAAGCCTAGGGCCAGGGTAGAGGCGACGACGGCGATCGCCACCGAGAGCGCCACTAGCCACCATCGGTAGCTGATGTGGGCCGGCATTTCCATGGCCGCCATGCCGGTATAGTGCATCCAGGCGATCGCCAGCCCCATCACAACTCCGCCAGCGCTGAGGCTCGGCCAGCTCAACCCTGGGCGGCTCACCAACCCCAGGGCCACCGCCGCCGCCAGCACCGCATAGACCAGGGAAAACCCCGTAGTTAGAGGATCGTAGGTAATTGGCACGGGCATTTCTAGGGCCAGCGTAGCCACAAAGTGGGTGGCCCAAATGCCGGTACCCATGGCCACCGCCCCGCCCAGCAGCCAGGGCCACTGCCGCCACCCGGTAGCCGCCAAGATGCGGTGGCCAAGGCTCACGGTGGTGTAAGACGCCAGCATGGCAATGCCAAACGAAAGGCAGACCAAACCTACGTTGTAGTGCCCAACTAACGGGTAGACCATTGAGATAATTTCGACTAAAGAGTGAATGACTGACTGCTAGATGCCCATCTATGATTCCCGAAAGGACATCTCTGCCTAGCAATATAAAGTGTCAAAAGACACAATCTTCTTAAAAATGCTTCTTTTTGACGAATTAGCCCTTAAATGTTGGAAATTCAAATTTATTAACCCCCAGCTTGTGGGAATTTAATGTATTCTCAAACCAAAAAAATAAAACTAATCAAAAAGCAGCTAACCATCAGCTTTAAACTGGGTGTTCATCAAGTTGAGCACCCAGTTTCGTTATATTTTTGAACTATTTTGAACTATGTTTAAGGCATCGCTAGCTGAGATGAGCGCCCCCCATGACCAAGTCCAGCTCGGATGTGGAGTTTTCTCGCCGTCAGAACTCCGCTTCTAGGCTTGGCTGAGATTTATCTAAAACAAACTACCCCTGTTTACAACATTGTAATGGGCAAATGTGACAGGTCTGTGGACGCAGAGAGATTGATTAAGGCGAGCCTCGCGTCAGGTTTGAAATGACTCTTCGCCTGGGTCAGAGCGCTTTGGAGACGGCTTTGTCGACAACCGCTCTGACCTGGAGGCAGTTAACGTTAGGCAGGCGCTTAGGCGGCGATGCTTAGGCTTGGGTTATCTACATGCGCTCTAGCACCCGAATGCCCAGTAGTGATAGGCCCAGTTTGAGGGTTTTAGCGGTCAGGTCACAGAGCAGCAGGCGAGCGGTGCGCTGGGGTTCGGCGGCCTGGAGCACCGAGCAGCGATCGTAGAACTGGTTGAACTTTTGGCTCAGCTCAAACAGGTATTGGCAGAGACGGTTGGGGTAGAGATCCTGCGCTACTTCTCCCAGCACCTCGTCGAGCTGGAGCAGGTGGCGGGCCAGGGCAAACTCGCTGTCGTCTTCGAGATGAATGAGGGCCTCGGCGGGCAGGTTGTCAAAGTCAATGTCGCCCTTGCGGCTGATGCCTTGCACCCGCGCGTAGACGTAGAGCATGTAGGGGGCGGTATTGCCTGCCATAGCCAGCATTTTGTCGAAGCTGAAGATGTAGTTGCTGGTGCGGTTTTGGCTCAGGTCGGCGTATTTGACCGAGCCAATGCCCACCGCCTCGGCTACGTCTTGGATGAATGCTTCGGTCTCCTGACGCTCTTCGGTTTGAATGCGAGCTTCGAGGTCGGCGCGGGCGCGGCTGACCGCCTCATCGAGCAAATCCTTCAGCTTCACCGTGTCGCCGGAGCGGGTTTTGAACTTTTTGCCGTCTTCGCCCTGCACCACGCCAAAGGGCACATGGGTGAGTTTGACCTGCTCAGGAACCCACCCGGCCTTGGCGGCGACTTGAAACACCTGGGCGAAGTGGTTGCCCTGACCGGCATCGACCACGTAGAGCACCCGCTCGGCCCCGTCTTGCCCGGTGCGGTAGCGAATGGCGGCCAGATCGGTGGTGGCGTAGTTGTAGCCGCCGTCGGTTTTTTGGATAATCAGCGGCATCGGGTCGCCGTCTTTGTTGGTGAAGCCCTCGGCAAAGACCACCTTAGCCCCCTGATTTTCCACCAGCAGACCCAGAGACTCGAGATCCTTCACCACGTCGGCCAGCAGGGGATTGTAAAAGGACTCGCCGCGCTCTTGGATGGTGATGTCGAGGCGATCGTAGAGCTTTTGGAATTCTTGGCGGGACTGGTCGCAGAGAGCCTTCCAGGCTTGGGTAGACATCTCATCCCCCGATTGCAGCCCCACTACGGCCTCGCGGGAGCGGGTTTTGAAGTCGTCATCTTCGTCGAAGCGTTTCTTGGCCTGCTTGTAGAAGGCCACCAGATCGCCAATATCCACTTTAGAACCTGCCTCTAGCGCCTCGGGGCAGGCTTCTTTCAGGTGGGTAATTAACATGCCGAACTGGGTGCCCCAGTCGCCTACATGGTTGAGCCGCAGCACGTCGTGGCCCATAAACTCCTGCACGCGGGCGATGGAGTCGCCAATAATAGTGGAGCGGAGGTGCCCCACGTGCATTTCTTTAGCAATGTTAGGGCTAGAGAAATCGACAATCACCCGCTGGGGGCGATCGCCGGGGGCAACCCCCAGACGCGGGTCGGCCTGCATGGCCCGCAGCTGATTTTCTAGATACTCGGTTTTGAAGCGCAGGTTAATAAAGCCGGGGCCAGCGATCGCAGGCGGTTCACAGAGGTCGCTGAGGTCGAGCTTTTCGACGATCTGGGAGGCGATATCGCGGGGCTTTTGCTGCAGCGGCTTGGCCAGCGACATGGCCAGATTCGCCTGGTAGTCGCCAAACTTGGGATCGCTGGTGGGCACCAGCATGGGGTCGGTGCCCGCCAGGTCGATGCCAAAGGCGGCGACCAGAGCTTGGTCAAACCGAGCGGTGAGTTGTGCCAGTGTAGACTTCATCGGTGTGCTTTCCCCTAACCCCTGTCTAAGAAACCTGCTTGCTGCCAGGCGGGCAATGCCCACCAATCCATCTACGCCACTACGGAAATGAACCCATGCCTCGTCCTCATCCGCTACTGACCGCCGCAGACATTGCCGCCCTGCCCGAATCCACCTTTATCCATCCCCTCAATCCTAAGGCAATCCGCCACGGCAAGGCGCTGGGGGATGTGATCGGTTTTGAGTACCTTGGCGTTCACCTGGTGCGGGTAGAGCCGGGCCACGACTCGACTCAATACCACGTCCACCAGGCAGAGGAAGAGTTTATCTACATTCTCTCGGGGCGGGGAGTAGCGGAAATCGGTGATGACACCGTCGAAGTTGGCCCCGGCGACTTTATGGGTTTTGTCACGGGGGGGCTGGGCCACAGCTTGAGCAACCCCTTTGAGGAAGATTTAGTTTACCTGGTTGGGGGCATGCGGCTGGAGTTTGATATCTGCGATTATCCCAAAGTCAACACCCGCCTGTACCGCCGGGGCGAACAGCGAGAGTATGTGGAGCTGGGAGAATGAGCACCCCATACCACCGCTTTCTCGGCGTTGACCTGGGCTGGCAGAGTGGCCCCACCGGGCTGTGCTGCCTTCATCTGGAAGGAGACATTCTCCGCGTGGTGGCGCTCGATCGCCTCCAAACCGTAGAAGAAATTCTGGCGTGGATTTTCCACTGGGCCGAGGGTTCCAGCAATGCTGTAGTCGCCGTCGATGCCCCTACCCTGATCCCCAACGAGACAGGCATGCGCCTGCCCGATCGCCTGGCCCACAGACACTTTGGCCGCTACGACGCGGGCTGCTACCCCGCCAACCTTGGCCGCCCCTTTGCCGAAAAGCTGATCGCCTTTGGTCTAGCGCTAGAAGCTCTCGGCTTTCAACATCGGCCCCACAGCCCACCCAAACCCCAGGGACGGTTTCAGCTGGAGGTGTTTCCCCACCCGGCGACGGTGCACCTGTTTGGCCTCAGCAAAATTCTCAAGTACAAGAAGGGCACCCTGGCTCAGCGCCGCCCCGAGCTAGAAAAACTGCGCCAGTACCAGCTCTCGGTGCTGCCCACCCTGGAACCTGCCCTGGAATTAACGAAATCCGCCCTGCCCGAAATCCCCTTCACCGGGGCGGCGATGAAGGCGGTGGAAGACCAGCTCGATGCCCTCACCTGCGCCTACGCAGCGGCCCACTGGTGGGTTTGGGGCATGGAGCG
>JBBSLR010000022.1:0-13756 GCA_038255045.1 Phormidesmidales cyanobacterium | reverse complement strand
GTATTTCCTGCCGCTCCAGGTTGGGCTGGGGCTAGTGCTCTACGCCCTAGGCGGCTGGCCCTTTGTGCTGTGGGGCATCTTTGTGCGCCTGGTGGTGGTTTACCACTGCACCTGGTTGGTCAACAGCGCCACCCACAAGTTTGGCTACCGCAGCCACGAAACCGACGACAAATCGACCAACTGCTGGTGGGTAGCTGTGGTCACCTACGGCGAAGGCTGGCACAATAACCACCACGCCTACCAGTACTCGGCCCGCCACGGCCTCAAATGGTGGGAGGTCGACATCACCTGGATGACCATTCGCCTGCTGCAATCGGTTGGCCTGGCCAAAAAGGTGAAGCTAGCCGGGTCTAGCGAAGGCTAGATTTTTCTGAGTTAGCCAACAAAAAAGGGCGTTGCTGTCGGCAACGCCCTTTTTTGTTGGTAGCCGGTCTACTCCAGCCCCTGCAAAATGTGCTGGGTGGTCAGCAGGGCGCTGAGCCCCACAAAGCCACTACAGCGGCCCCGCTGGGCGGTCATGCCCAGGGCGATCGCACTGGCCTGGGCCGGGTTGCGCACAAACCGGGGCGAGGTGTTGACGTAGACCACGGCGCTGGTGGCCATCTGGGTAAAGCGGCTGCTTTCGGCGTAGCTCTCGGTGGCGATCGCATTGGCGTGGCCGCTGCTGTGGTGGTTGATCAAGGCGGTGGCGGCCTGGATATTGTCCACTAGCCGCAGGGCTACGGTTTTACCCAAAAAAGGTCGTCCCCAGTCGGCGGCGGTGGCGGGCTTCACGTCGGGCAGTTCGGGCAGCAGCGCCTCGTCGGCCAGCAGGGTAAAGTCTTGATCCCACAGGGTGTGGCAGAGCTGTACCACCGCCGACAGGTTACAGCCTCGGTGTACCAGCACCTTTTCTATGGCATTCACGGCATCAGGCTCGCCCCGGTGGCTGTCGATGACCATGGTGGTAACGGTGTCGAGCTGCCCCGTGACCGACCAGTAGAGGTAGCAGTTGCCCATGGCGGTGGGCAGCACCGGCACCCCCGCCTGGCGCACCACCTGCTGCACCAGCCCCGGTCGCCCGTAGGGACTAATTAAATCGACGCCGGGGTCTTGCAGCAGCCAGGTGCGGGCCATATCCCCCTGCTCTTCGGTAAGGGAAAGAATGCAGTGCTGGGGTAGGCCCACCCGCTCAAGGGCATGGTGCAGAGCCTGCAAAATCACCTGATTGGTCTGGCTGGCTTCGTTACTGCCTTTGAGAATCAGCCCGTTGCCCGTGCGCAGGGTCAGCCCGGCCACGATCGCCGCCAGCTCTGGAAACGCTTCGTACACCAAAGCCACGACCCCCAGGGGCACCACCTGGCCGTGGCCCATTACCACCTTGCTCAATCGACTGGGGGCGGGGTGCAGCAGCCCACGGGGGTCGCCCAGATAGGCCAGGCGACGCAAAATTTTGGCGGCGGTTTGCAGGCGCTCGGGGGTGAGTTTGAGCCAGTCGAGCACCCGCTCGGGCACCGCCATATCGAGGCTGGCTTCGAGATCGAGGGTGTTGGCCTCAAGAATGTCGTCAAGGCAAGCCTCTAGCTCAGTGGCAAGGGCTTCTAGCAGCTTACTCTGGGTGTCGGCCCCGGCCGCCACTAGCTCGTAGCTGGCCTGGCGCACCTGCTCAACGGCGGCGCTAAAGTCGGCCTGGGTGGTGAGGTTTACCATGGGTCTAGCGCCGCGAAGCCAGCCAAAACATGCTGACCACCGCCAGCGATACCGCCAGGGTGGTCAGCAGCCGCGCCGTTGACGGCGTGCCCTCGGGGGTTTGTAGGGTGGCCAGCAGCAAAAAAAACACCATGATGCCAAAGGCGGCCAGCACCACCAGGGGCAAATAGCTGACGCTCAGGGATGAGCGATCTAGCCGCCACTGCTGACCAGTCCAGCGCCAGAGGCGTTTGTAGGGGTAATGGGTGGAGAGCTGCTCAATCACGTAGCCGTCCTCTTGAACCACGAAAATCTGCTGGCAGCGATCGCAGCCAAACGCCTCGGTCAGGGTAATTGGTTTGATGCGACCGTTGCGGCGACAGGGGCAGGGGTAGTCGGCGTTTTGGTCAATCTTTTGGCTTTTGTAGGTACGCACAGCACTACTGAAGGAGGAGCGAGGTTGGCCGATAACCACCATCATTCTGACACATTAACCAAAACCTCCCCCGAAACACAACCTATCAGAGCCAGCTCAACAAAAGCCTTCAGGCAGAGCCTGCATGGGTATCTCTAGGTTTCGGGTCAGATGTATCCGCAGCCGCTTGAAATTTTTTAGGTAAACGTGGTAATTAAAGGTCTACTTCTGACATCTCTAATTCTATCCCTGACCCCATTGGCCCCACCGGGCAGAAGGCTGTTATGGCTATCGACACGGCTACTGATACGGCGACCAATCGTCTGGAGACGGCAGTGAGAAACTTTCAGCACGTTAATCAGATGGTAGAGCGCTACACCCGCCTTTGCCGCGCCTACGTCAGCCTGTCGGAACGCTTTCACCAGCTCGATGTAGAGCACATGACCCTAAAAGAGCAGGTGGTGCCCCTGCTCAAAGCATTTAAAGCCCAGCAGGCCAGACTCAAAACCGCTGAGGCTGAAAACACCCGGCTCCAGTCGCTCCTCAGCCAGCAGGAAGCCCACCTCCAGTCGGCCCTCGACCAGCAAGAAACCCTGCACCGCCAAGAGCTACAGCAGTTGACCACCACCTACGAAGAGAAACTTCAGGCGCTCTCTAGTCACGTGGCCGAGCTGCAACCCCTAGAGCAGCTGCTCAGCGATGACACCCACCAAGAACTCAGCGCCGCCGAAGCGCAAATGGAGCTGGTCGAAACCACCCTGCAAGAAATTGCCGACGACAGCTCCCCCGATCTATCCGGGGAAGAGAAGACCCTGCTGGCGGCCTATCGAGCTGACCCCGCCGCGTTTTTGGTCGCCGCCGCCGATGCTCCGGTAGGGGCCGACGTATCTTCAGAAGAGCCCGTAGCTTCTCTGTGGCACTACTATTACGACGAGCAGGTGCCCGACGGGTTTGCTCAATAGTTTGAGCGTAACTAGCTGATCAAGACACAAGCTTGCTCACCACCCAGTTGGCCAAGCCCCCGCCGTAGGGAGCGCAGACGCGATGAATCCGTGCTTCAGAAAAGCGCTGCTGGTAAAAGCAGAGAATGTTGCCGTAGACTCCGTTGGGGTAAAAGGGCGACTCCTCAGCTAAATCTAGGGTTTGCAGGTCAAACACCCTGGCCTCGGTGCCCGAGGCGTAGTCAACCATGACGCTAAAGTTGTAGCCTCGCTGTTGCAGGGTTTTGAGACAGGTCATGGTGCCCTCTAAAAACTTGGGCGACCAGCCCTTATCGCCCTGGGCGCGACTGCCGCCGCCGCCGTACTCAAACATCACCACCTGGGGCAGTAGCTCGGCGGGCAGCGCCGCAAACTGTTTGATCACCACCGGCTCCCAGCCTTCGATGTCGAGCTTAAAGGCGGTGATCTGGCTGGCGCTCACCTGCTCTAGCAGGGTCGCTAAGTCTAGCGTGGGCACCTCGCGGGTGGTGCCAGAGGCCCCAAACCAGTCGGCGGCCAGCGAGCTAAAGTTGCTGTTGGCCAGGTTGGCAAACTGGCCCATGTGCAGGGTTTGGGTACCGACGCGGTCTGACAGACACTGCTCGGTCAGCTGAATGGGGTACTGCTGACAGATAGCCCGCAGTTTGTCGGTGGGCGATGGCTCGACGGCGACAGTGGCAAACCCCAGGCGGGCAAACAGCTCGCAATAAAAGGCGAAGGTGCCCACCCCAACATCAATACACAGCCCCTGGCGCTGGGGGTCGAGGTCGGGCAACAGGTGCTCAAAGAGGGCCTGGCAGCAAGCTTCAACGCGCATTTAGTCGGCCCCAAGAGAAAAATATGCCTTAAGCGTAGAGCATCTAGGCCAATTGAGAGGGTTGGATATTGTGGCGCGATCGCAACAGGGCGCTCAGCAAGATAACGAACTCGATCTAGCTGCTGAAGGCATTCGGCAATGTGGCGCTGGCTATAGTAGTAGCGAGTTGGTTCGCTGTAGGCGATCGCAAGCTGGTCAGAAGGCATCAATATAAGGCGCAACATTCAGACATCTAAGGCTGGCAACAAAAGTTTCCCCTCCAAATAAAAATTGACATCTCATTAGTGCCCAATGAAGCTTGAGCATAACTTTCTAATCAAGCTTTGCTAGCTGTCCTAGGAATTAATAATCTGACTTTTATCGTTCATGAGATACAACCATTCTCTACCACTTTTCACTTTCCGAAATAGGTTCATGTCTACGAGACCATTGAGAACGGATGCCGCCGTATTATATGAACACCCAAGGTTTTTCTCAACATTTCTGATGGTAAATGCAATTGCATTACCACTCTTTGCGACCTGAAATACCGTTCGCTGCTTGTCAGTCAACTTTTTGTACAAGCCAGAGTCCCACAGCCATTTATTGAATTTTTCGATTTCAAGAGCAGTTTTTTGATATGATTCTTTGAATTTCTCAATTGCTCTGATTACTATTCCACTTTGGTATTCAAGAAAATAAGTAAGATCCATATCATCTGTCTCAGTATATAGGTAGCTTTTGCCATATTTGGCAGGTGCCTTCTTTAGTAAAACGCTAATTGCAATATATCTGAATGCTGCGAAGTCTGCCTTAAACAGATACCAATAAAACAGCGCCCTTGCTACTCTACCATTGCCGTCGTGGAAGGGATGTTCGTACCCAATACAAAAATGAAGCGTTATGGCCTTAATTAGAGGATGCAAATAGGATCCATCACCTAGCTCTTCATGGTCCTTGTTTGCCCAGTCAACAATATTTTTCATCCTTGCTTTAAGCCCATCAGCAGGAGGAGGCGTGTGAATAATATTGCCCTCTAAATCAACAACATATACATCATCTGCTTTTCGAAAATATCCTGGCATATATGCTTGGTTATCTATTCCTTCAACACCGACTTTATGAAGATCCCTAATTAGATCGATTGACAAGGGCTGAGATCTATTATCCCAAGCATACTTCATCATTTTGAAGTTTCCAATAATCATCTTTTCGTCAGCGCTTTTTGGCTTTCTATTTCTTTTAAGTAACTCCTTAGCTACACTCGTAGTTGTTGATGAGCCTTCTAGCTGACTGCTGCCTATGGATTCGTCCTCAACTAAATCGTTGAGCAAATACTCCATTTGTGCCTTTTCGCCAATCTTACTGCTAATCCACTCCAATGATGCACTCGTAGTATTCCTGTCAGTCTCAGAAATTGCTTTTTGAATGACTGGAGTTGGAATAAAGTTGCAAACTTTAGCTGGCACCCCCAATTCAATTACCCTCGTATATTGACGATTTCTGGCAGACTTAACTAGCGACCATGCCAATTTATCGTCTAGGGATGGATCAAGCCTATAACGCAGTTCATCAAAGTGAAGATATCGGCCTTTTTTATCAGTAGGGCTAAAGAGTTCTAAGTAAATATTTAATCTATCGGGGCAATCTGAAGCAATCACAGATAGTGGATTAGGTTCTACCTCAGGCGGTGGGTTTATGGCCATAATTTCAAATTTATTGAAAACTGAGATAAAGATAGCATGTTCTTGGGGTCTCGTCTCAATTTTTGAGGAAATTGAGACGACGATTCTGGTTTGTGTATGAGCGCCAGCTAACTCATGTCCCAAGCTGAATGATTGGGTAGGAAAGTCAATTATTGCAATCTGCCTTAAAACGTCATCGGGGCAATCGGTTCAATGTCGGCCTGGGTGCCGCCCACCTGGCTGGTGCGCAGCACCCAGGCCGACGCGCCGTACTTGAGAAACCTGTGCACCACCGTATCGCTGGCCTTGCGGGGAAACACCGTGCGCCAGCTGCCCAGGCCCATAATCAGGTTGCGAATCGGCTCATCTTCGATAGAGCTGCCCAGGTTAAATTCGTTCTTTTCCCAGGCGGGGCGCAGGCCGCCGAGGGGTTGCAGGGTGGCTTTGAGGTCTTTGCCAAAGCGAGCCAGCTGATGCATCGGCTCGGCCTGGTCAGGATGCTGGTCAATTAGGGCGTCGGCGTGGCGATAGAAACTCTCGGCGGTGCCCTGGAGGCTGGCAAACAGCGCCTGGTTAGAGTCTTGGGAGCAGTTGTTTGAGGGGCCAACAAAGGTGCCGCCGGTGCCGTCGCCAATGCGGTAGCGGGCGGTCATGGCTTGCAGGTGGGCCTCCATGCGGGTGAGGGGCGATCGCCGCTCGTCGTCAAAGTAATAGTCGCGGCTGTAGGCGTCGAGCTTGACCAAAATATCGCAGCTGGGGCGGGTGCCCAGCCAGCCTCGCTGGCGATCGCCCTGGTACCTCGACCAGTGAATCGTGCCCGCAATCAGCCCGTCGATGTTGTGGGCATAGACCTGGTAGTAGCGAATCTCAAACCGCTTTTCGTCGGCCAGGGGGTCGTGCACCACCTCGGCTCTGCCGTAGGCAAAGTGGCCAAAGAAGATCGGGGTGGCGGCAGCGGGCTCTTTGTGGTTGCCGCCAATACCGCCGTAGGTGTGGAGGATGAGGGCGCGATCGCCCACCTGCCACTCTGAGATTGCCGCTGCGATCGCCTCAGGCCGACCATTATCCCGGGCCGTGCAGAGCACCGAGCCAACCCGGCCCTTTTGGGCCACCACGTCAGCCCACGATGCTTTGCGAATGTAGCGGTAGGCCGGCTTGGCTCCACCAAACACCACCCGATCAGGCTGAAGGCGAAACAGGGAACGGGGGCCGAGGGCTTGCACCACAAAGGTGCCGTCTGAGTTCTGCGCCCCGTAGACATACCAGCCCGACTCGTTGTAGGGCGAATTTTCTAGGCCCTGCGTGGTAGAGGGGGCGCTGCCGTAGGCCGCCATCGGGGCCACGGGGGGCAGGCTGACCACCTCCTCGGGGCCGTCAAAGGCACGGCTGACTCGGCTAAAGTGGCGCACTCGCCAGTGGTCGCCACTGCTCGGCTCCACAAACTGCACCAGGCCGTAGTAGCGCCCGGTCACCTCCATCGGCTGGTTGCTGATAAACAGCGTTACCCCATCCCTATCCAGCATCACCTGAGGGTTCTCTACCACCACCACCAGGTCATCGCCCGGCAGCGACCCGGCCAGAGATTCTAGCGGGTCTACCCGTAGCCAGTGGTTGAGCCGCACCGGGGTGATCACGCCGCCAAAGCGGCTGGCGTACTCGGCATCGGCGCTGAAGTGTACGTCGTGGGTGACGGCCTGTACCAGCTTTTGGGTCAAGGGGTTGTCAGACCAGCACAGCTTTACTACCTGGCCCATCAACCCGTGGTGATCCGCTGGGGCATGGTGAATTTCGTAGAAAACCCCGCCAAACCGCTCGGTTTTGGCGGGCAAAATCAAGCGCCCCACCCAGTCGCCTAGGGGCAAATAGAGGGCCGGGTCGGGCCGCTGGTCGAGGGGGTAGCTCTGGTACTGCACCAGCGGGTTGGCCCGAAAGATATCGTAGTTGTTGGCCGCTCCCCCCCGCTCTAGCTGGGCCTCTAAAATTTCGCCCTGCAGAATGGCGTTGATGGTGTCGATGGTTTGCCCTAGCGAGCTGCGGCCATCGGGCAGCACCAGCTTGGGGTCGAGAATGCCCCCCGGCCCCTGGTGCCCCACCGGTCCCAGGGAAACAAAGCTAATTTTGCCCCGCCGCTTGGCCCGGTTCCAGTAGGAGAGCGGAAAGATCTGCCAGCGGCCCGGAAAAATCTTGGTGCCGAACTTTTCCACCACATCTTTTTCGCCCGCCAGGTGGTAAAGGTGCTCTAGCTTGAGAAGGTTGATGTTGGCGCTCATCACTCCGCCCAGGGAAATCACGTCGATGGGGGCACCCAGGGCGCGCTTCAGGTAAGGGGCGCTGGCGCAGGACATCTGCCCGCCTCCGCTGTAGCCGATCAGGGTCACCGGGGTGCCGCTGCCGATCTGGTAGCCGTTTTTAACCAGACCGTTAAACACAACCTGGGCAATGCCCTGGTTGTAGAGCGGGCCGTAGCGCTTGTCGGCAGAGACCCCCACCACCAGCACGTTGCGAATGTTGACCAGCAGGCCGAGCACGCTCATGGGGTTGGCAAACCGCAGCTTGTCGGCGTAGCGCCAGAGAAACGACAGGGGGCGGTCTTCGTTCAGAGGCGCATTCATCACCGAGTAGGGCATGATGCCGCGAATCAGGGCCACATTTTGGGGCAGGGTGGGGGCCAGGGTGTCGAGAAATGCTTCGATGTCGGGCAGGTACTCAAAGCTGGAAATACCGATGCCGTCGAGATACACCACGTAGCGGCTGATTTGGCTGGAGTCGGCCACGGGTTCGGCCAGTTCGCCCGCGTTGACCGTGGTGTTGACCTCGTCGTCGTACCAGCCAGCCCACCAGCCCAGGGTTTCGAGGGGGGCCAGCAGACCCGCCACCACCAGGGCGACTAGGCCGATCCAGACAAAATTTAGCACCAGCCGCACCAGGCTGGGCAGGCTACCCACCCAGCTAAACCAACCGTCGCGAAGGGGCCGCAGCAGGGCCAGCACCACCACCGTTAGCACCGCCATCGCCGCCAGGCCTAGGAAGGGTTTGAGGTGAGGCCACAGGCGCTCGGCGTTGGGGCCGGGGTCGACGGTGATCGCAGAGCCGCCGGCCCCAGCCATGGCCATAGCCGGGGGGTCGACCGTGACCGCAGCGACCACATTCCCTCGATCAAAGGCGCTGATGCGCTGGGTGAATTCTTCTTGCCAGCGGGTGGGGGTGTCGGCCAGGCGATCGCGGTACGAGTCGGCCAGGTCGCGGCGGTTGGTCACCAGGTCAACCCCCGCGGCCCGGTTGGCAATGCGCTTGCCCAGGCTGGCCACCGGGCGACCCACGGTGGTTTGCAGCACTTGCAGCAAGATCCAGCCCAGGGCGACGTAGCCAAAGGCATTGCCGATACCCAGGTTGGCGATCGCCCCAAAACCCACCACCATGGCCAGCAAATGCCACACCGACAGCACATTGAGAATAGGGACTCCCAAATACGGCAGCGCCCCCAAAAACGCAAACAGCAGCGGCGCATAGGCCGCCCCCAGCACCGTCACCAGCTGCCCAAAGGGCAGACTTTGCGACCAGGGGGCCAGGGTGACCAGCCAGGTGCTCAGCACCAGAGCCAAAAAGCCAAAGGCAAACAGCATCGCGTTAATGCCCAGGCTGAGGGCAAACCGAGCGGGCTGCACCTGGTTGACAAACAGAATGATGCTCTGACCAATGCCCTGGGATAGCCCCGCCAGCAGCACCACCAGCAGCGCCAAACTTCTGCCCGCTGGGAGGGTGGTGGCAATGCGAAAGGCCTCTTCGTTGAGGGCAAAGACGTAACCCAGCACTTCCCAGAAGCGATCTAGCATTGGCCCAGCCTCAATGTTGTGCCGAGATTTTACTCCAAGGCCAGGGCGGGCCGGGTAACTGTTAGGTTAAATGAAGGATTTTGGGCAGGGGGTTAGGACGCGATTCCGGAACGGATTGCTTCGCAAATCGCCGCCCCTAGCCCAGCGTCAGCATCGCCTCAGCCGTCAGGCTCCAATCGGGAAAGCTGGGCGACTCCACCACCGACCCCCCGGCGAAAGTGGCCTCGCTATAGCCCTGGGGGGCCAAACCCAAGACCGTCACCTGACCCACCACCGGGTCAAGCATCCAGTATTCGGCAATGCCGCGCCACTCGTACTGGTTGCGTTTCTCAAAATAGTCGCGACGGTGATTTTCGGCCCCGGGGCTGACTACTTCTACCACCAGCAGCGGTGGAGCCATCTCTAGGGTGATGGCGGCCTGCCCCAGCTCAAGCATTTGTGCAGGATGCTCCGGGCGCAGTACCGTGAGATCGGGGTAGCAATTATTGACCCCTGTGCCGTGCTGGTCTTTTCGCAGACGCCCTCTGGGTGAACCCGTTAAAATAAACCAATCCCTAGCTGAGCTGTACCTAGCTGGGCGGGTGCGGGCGATCGCCCAGACAATGAATTCACCTTGCAATTAATTACGAAATCGTTACAGTGGTAACTGTTAGCAGCTCATCTGTGATGTATGGGCTTGTTAATCACTAACCAGCCCATGCCCGTTCACGCCTGAGAGATGACTCTGTTGACAGATAACAAACTAAGGTAAAACCCATGGCTGACATTGTAGATACTGCCGTAAGCGCAGGTTCATTTAGCACTCTAGTGGCCGCTGTTAAAGCCGCTGGTCTGGTTGATACACTCAAGGGCAAAGGCCCATTCACGGTATTTGCCCCCACGGACGACGCCTTCGCCAAACTGCCCGCTGGCACAGTGGATAGCTTGCTCAAGGATGTGCCCAAGCTGAAGGAAATCCTCACCTACCACGTTGTCTCCGGCAAGGTGATGGCGGCGGATGTGAGCAAACTGACCAAGGCCACCACTGTACAGGGCACCGATGTCAAAATCGACGCCTCCAGCGGTGTGAAAATCAACGACGCTACGGTAACCACCGCTGATGTGGCCGCCGATAACGGTGTGATCCACATCATTGATACCGTGCTTCTACCTGCTTAGGTAAGGGCTGCTTAGGTAAGGACTGAGAGGGTGGGGCGGCGGATCAGTCGCCCCACTCTCTCACCTCAGGCTTGCCACAGATCTATGGGCAAGGCTAGCTGATCGTTAAACAAGGGGCAGCACCACGCCCTCGTAAATTTGCTCGATAGGGCAAGCAACCCCAATGCTATCGAAGGAAATACAGTCTCCAGTTTGATAGGGGTAATACAGCCACAGCCTCCCTTCACCCCGGCGATAAATCTCCACTGTCATTGCCGCAGAGTCAATCAGCCCGTACTCTTGTAGGCTGGGCAGAGTGCGATATTCCTCAAACTTTTTGCCTCGGTCCAACGCCTCCGTGCCAGGTGACAATACTTCTACAACTAAGCTGGGATATTGAATGACATCCACAGCTTGAATATCGCGGCGATCGCAGCTCACCACCAGGTTAGGGTAGCTGTAGATATTGGCCGCAATTTTGACCTTGGCATCGGCTACGTTGCCCCGACAGCCCCGTTGTTTCAGATGGGGTCGGAGCAGGGTGTAGAGGTTGAGCGCGATGTCGTTGTGGGGCAGAGTCCCCCCCGTCATCGCCACAACTTCGCCGCTGACGTATTCGTAGCGCAGCTCTTGGGAAGGCTCCCAGGTCAGATAGGCCTCTACGGTCATGGCCAAAAAATGACTTGATACAACCATGACGTTGCCCTAAAACCGTCAAATTTGACCTGCTAAGCCAGCACCTTGGCCGGGGAAAGCGTCAGCACATCTACCCCATCTTTGGTGACGACGACGGTGTGCTCAAACTGGGCCGAAAGCTGGCGATCAACGGTAATCGCCGTCCAGCCATCGACGAGAACTTCGGCTTCGTAGCTGCCGATGTTGATCATTGGCTCAATGGTAAACACCATGCCGGGGCGCAGCTTTTTGCCCTTGCCCCGGTCGCCGTAGTGGGGAATCTGCGGCGCGGCGTGGAAAATGCGGTGTACCCCGTGGCCAACAAAGTCGCGCACCACCGAGAAGCCTTCGCCTTCGGCATAGGCTTGAATGGCGGCACCAATGTCGCCGACCCGAGCGCCGGGCTTGACCGCGCGAATGCCGTGCCACATGGCCTCTTCAGTGACCTCGACCAGGCGGCGGGCAGCGGGGGCTACATCGCCCACCAGGAAGGTGCGGCTGGTGTCGCCGTGATAGCCACCCAGAATAGGGGTGACATCTATGTTGATGATGTCGCCGTCGCGCAGCACATCTTCGCCGTTGGGGATGCCGTGGCAGATGACTTCGTTAATGCTGGTGCAAATCGAGCGGGGAAAGGGCATCACCGTGCCAGCGTAGCCCAGAGGAGCGCTGGTAGCACCGTGCTGTTGGGTCCAGTCTTCGGCGATGTCGTTGAGCTTTTGGGTGCTGACCCCAGGTATGACGAAGGGGGTGAGGTAGTCGAGCAGCTGGGCGGCAAGCTGGCAGGCTTTACGCATTTTCTCTAGCTCGCGGCTAGACAGCCGGGTGATGACTTCGGAGGGTTGTTTTTGTTCTTCCACGGGGTGCTTTGGCTCGGTGAATGGTGGGGAAATGCCCTGGGCTGACGGTAGGCATTTCGTCTGCTGAAGGTACACCAGGGGGTAAAAACCTGAGTGTAGCCCTGAATGCGCTGCCAAAAATGCCACTTTGTTAGTATAGCAACCGATCCCTCACTCCTCTGGCAAAGGTCGATGGGCTGGAGATAACAAATCTTGTCGCAGCTCTTTTTGCAGTTTAGTGCAGTTAGGTAAGTTCCAAGGGGAATGCCCTAGCCGCCGGTTTTGATCGTGTCGATTTTGCGCACAAACAGGTCAGAGAAAATGGTGATCACCCGCCGCGGCCGGGTTTTGATGTTGGCGCTGAGCGACATGCCCGACTGCAGCTGCACCGGCTGCCCGTCAATGGCGATCGTCTGGTCGCCCAGGCTAATTTCCGCCGGAAACCGAAAGTTGGGGTTGATCTGGTCGGGGGGCAGCGCGTCGGAGCCGATCTGGGTGAGGGTGCCCTTGACATCGCCAAACTCACTGTAGGGGAACGAATCGATGCGCACGTCAACCTCCATGCCTTCGCGCACAAAGCCAATGTCGCGGTTGGTGATAAACACCCGCGCCACCAGGGCATCGCTGGGCACGATTTCAAGAATTGGCTCGGTGGAGTTGGCCACGTAGCCCGCCTGGTTGGCCTTGAGGTTAAACACCGTGCCGCTGACCGGGGCGCGCAGCTCTTGGTCGGTAAGGGTCTGCTGGAGCTGGGCGAGCTGGCTGTCGATGGTGGCCAGTTGGTTGTTGTTGGCGGCAATGCGCTGCTGCAGGTCGTCTTGGGAGGTGATAGAGGTATTGCGAAACTGCTCCTGGGCCTGGGCAATGCCCAGCCCTAGCCGCTGCTCTTCTTCTACCAGGCGGTTGACCTCGGTTTGGCGGTTGTTGACCTCCTGCTCTTGCTGGAGGTACTGAATCTGGCCGATGCCTCCGGCTTCAAACAGCGGGGTAATGCGATCAAGAATGTCTTGGTTAACCCGTAGGGCGCTGCGGGCATTGGTCAGCTGGGCCTGGGTTTGGGTGAGCTGGCGGCGCAGCTGGTCAACCTCTAGGTTGGCGATGCTGAGGCGTGAGTTGAGTTCGGCATTGGCGGCCCGCAGGCGATCGCGCTGGGCGGCAGGCAGCGTTTCCCCCGTAGCATCGCCCGCCAGCTGGGCGCGGTAGAGGGCGTTTTCGGCCACCAGGGCGGCCCGGTTGCTGGTCAATTGCACAATGCCAGGGGCAATTTCTACGGGGGCGCTGGCGTCAAGGTCGTTGGCCAGCTGCGATCGATAGAAGGCGTTTTCTTCCTGCAGCTTGGTGCGAATTGCCTGTAGGGAGGTGAGCTGAGCCTGGGTGGTCTCGGGGTCAAACCGCAGCAGCGGGTCACCCGCCGCCACCGTTTGCCCTTCGCTCACCAGCACCGCCTGCACGACGCCGCCCACCGGAGCCTGCACCGGCTGCACCACACCCTTGGGCTCTAGCTTGCCCTGGGCCGGAATCGCCTCTTCAAACTTGGCCAGACAGGCCCAGCCGATGGTAAAGGTAGTGACCCCCACCAGGCTCCACACCACCGCCCGCGACCAGCGGGGCGACTGGCGCAAAATCACGGGTTTGTCGAACTGCACCTTCTGCCGCGAGGGCTGGTTGGCCAGCAGGGCGTCGCCGTTTTGGTGGCCGTTTTGGTCAGCGGGGGTTGGAGTGGGGGGG
>JBBSLR010000021.1:0-13974 GCA_038255045.1 Phormidesmidales cyanobacterium | reverse complement strand
GTGGGAGGCTGGTGCGATCGCTCGTTGCCGCCGGGTTTACTGCCGCCAACGCATACATGACCTGACTAGACTATCTCAGCACCTCTTCTTGGGGTAGCCACAGGGCAGAAGAAAACCCCTGCTTAAGTGCATAGCTGTATAGGGATGCCGCCGCGATCACCGCCTGCTCAAAACTCTCTCCAGGCCAGCGGGCAGCCGTATTCAAAGCAATCACAATGTCGCGACTGGCGGTCATGGTTTCTAGCTCGCGCACCCGCAGCTCGCCGTAGCGGGCGCTCGTGCGCCAGTGAATCAACCGGGTGGGGTCGCCCCAGCGGTAGGGCCGCAGCGATCGCGTTACCCCCTGGGTATCGGCCTGGGCCTGGGGGCTGTAGCGCCAGTGCTGGCCCCCCTGAGGGCCAACGGTGTCTAAAATCGGGCAGCGCTGGAGGGGCAGCACCGGGGGATATACCACCGCCGTAGCCGGCACCGCTGTGGAGCGCCGACACCAAAATAGCCCTAGGGGAGCAGCCGTGCGCAGGTCTGCGGTCTGCCAGCGATAGATACCTCGGCGGGGGGTGGGCACCTGGTAGCGCCACCGATGGGTTTGCCCCGGGGCCAGGATATCCACGGCAGTGGTCTGCACCGCACCGAGGTCAGCGGGCAGTAAGTCAATAATTTGGAACAGGCTCTTGGTCTGCCGCTGCGGGTTTTGCACCCGCAGCTCCACCTCTAGGGGCACACCGGCAGTAACGGGTTGAATCGGCGATCGCGTTACCACCAGCCCCTGCAAATTACGGGGGGGCAGCACCGCCGCCACCAGCAGCAGCGCCAGCATCACCCCGCTCATCACGTACAGCCAGCCCGCCAGGGTATTGGTCGCCGCCGCAAAAAAGAACAGCGCCAGGCCCAACAACACCCACCCCACGTAGGCCGGGTTAACCCAGCGGTGCTCTAACCAGCCGGTAAAACGCTTCAAAACGTCCATTAAAATCGCCTTACTTTAATCCCTTGAGCATAACCAACCAGTGGTCTGTCAAGCCTCAGTTTGTAGGTTGGGTGAAGCGCCAGCGAAACCCAACAAAGCTTACTGCTGTTGGGGTTTCCCCTCTGGAGACGCTGCGCGAACAATTCGTTTCACCCAACCTACGCGAGCTCTAATTTTTAGTTTTGACGCTGCACTAGCCGCAGCCAGAGGCAATAGCCCACTGCAATCATAGCCAAAGGCAAATCGGGCAGAGACGCGACGCACCTCTGCCCGAAAATACAGCCGCTTAGAGATAACGGCTATAGCCAGCGCTGTAGTTAACGCCTAACCAGCTTTTTAGACAGCTTCCGCAGGCGAATTGACTCCGGGGTAATTTCCACCAGCTCGTCCGAGCCAATGTATTCCAGCGCCCGCTCTAGGCTCATATCCACAGGAGTTTGCAGCTGCACCAGCTCGTCGCCGCCAGCGGCGCGGTGGTTAGTGAGCTGCTTAGCCTTGCAAATATTGAGCTCAAGATCCTGGTTGCGGTTGTGCTCACCGACAATCATGCCCTTGTAGACCTTAGTGCCAGGGGTGATGAAAAATGTCCCTCGGTCTTCAGCGTTTTTCAGCGCATAGAAAGTGGACACCCCTTCCTCAAAGGCAATCAGCACCCCGTTGCGGCGGGCTTCAATTTCGCCGCAGAGGGCACGATAGTCTAAGAAACTGTGGTTCATGATGCCTGCGCCCCGAGTAAGGCGCATAAACTCACCGCGAAAACCAATTAGCCCCCGAGCCGGAATCACAAACTCTAGGGTGGCGCGGCCATCGCCCATGATCCGCATATCTTGCAGCTCACCCCGGCGCTGGCCAATGCGCTCCATGGAGCCGCCCACGCCGTCTTCGGGCACGTCTAGCAGCAGCAGCTCGTAGGGCTCGCAGGGCTGACCGTTCACTTCGCGGTAGATCACCTGGGGCTGAGACACCTGAAACTCATAGCCCTCACGGCGCATGGTTTCGATCAAAATGCCCAGGTGCAGCTCACCGCGCCCCGACACCGAGAAGCGATCAGGGGAGTCGGTCGGCTCCACCCGCAGCGCCACGTTGGTCTCAAGCTCGCGCATGAGGCGATCGCGCAGCTGCCGCGAGGTGACAAAGGTGCCTTCCTGGCCCGCAAAGGGCGAATCGTTGACCACAAAGGTCATCTGCAGGGTAGGCTCATCGACCTTGATCAGCGGCAGCGCCTGGGGGTTAGTGGGGCAGGTGATGGTCTCGCCAATGTTGGCGTCGGCAAAGCCCGCCACCGCCACAATGTTGCCCGCCGAAGCCGACTCGATCTCGATGCGGCGGAGGCCATCAAAGCCCAGCAGCTTAGAAATTTTAGACTTCACCAGGCTGCCATCTTCTTTGATCAAGGCCGCCTGCTGGCCAGCCTTGATCACCCCGTTATGGATTTTGCCAATGATAATGCGGCCCAGGTAGTCAGAATAGTCGAGGGTAGTGACCTGAATTTGCAGCGGCTTTTCAGCATCGCCCACCGGGGCTGGTACGTGGTCGAGAATCGACTCAAACATGGGCTTCATGTCGAGGCCCTCATCTTCGAGCTTGGTTTTGGCGTAGCCCGACAGCCCCGAGGCAAACAGGTAGGGAAAATCGCACTGGTCGTCGTCAGCCCCTAGTTCGATGAACAGATCGAGCACCTTATCGACCGCGCCGTGGGGGTCAGCCTGGGCACGGTCAATTTTGTTCACCACCACGATGGGGCGCAGCCCCTTCTCCAGGGCTTTTTTGAGCACAAACCGGGTCTGGGGCATTGGGCCTTCGTTGGCATCGACAATCAGGATGCAGCCGTCTACCATACCCAGCACCCGCTCGACTTCGCCGCCAAAGTCGGCGTGACCAGGGGTGTCAATAATGTTGATCAGGGTTTCGCCGTAGTGAACGGCGGTGTTCTTCGACAGAATGGTGATGCCCCGCTCCCGCTCCAGGTCGTTAGAGTCCATCACGCAGTCAGGCACGTCTTCCCCTTCGCGAAAAATGCCCGACTGCCTCAGCAGGGCATCTACCAGAGTGGTTTTGCCGTGGTCAACGTGGGCAATAATTGCAACGTTGCGAATAGGGATCGTCATAACTGTGTAAAACCTGGGCGACAATAAGCGGGCAACGAAACTACCCCAGAGCGCCAAACCTAAGGATGCTCAAGACAAGTTTCGAATATGCAAAAATACTTAACAATTGTAGCTCAATTAACAGACCCTTGACGGAAGCAGACGGCTGAATCTGGGTTAGTAAAAAGGAGACGCCTGGTAGCGTCTCCTTTAGAGGTCTCTGAACGCCAGTCTTAACTCAGTCGTCCAGGCAGCAGGATGTCAACGGTTCTAGATCGACCGGCCTAGAAAGTTAGGCCCGCAGCCTGCACTTTCTCCACCTGCTTCTTCTTCAGCACCAGCATAATCTGGGTCAGCATGACAGCGGCCAGGAAGGCCACCAAACCCTTAATGCGGTTGGGGCTTTGCAGCACAATTTCAGCGTCCATTTGGCCAAATCCGCCCACGTTGGGGTTAGTGGTCAGGGGCTTGCCCGCTTCTACCACATCACCCTCAGCCACCAGCAGCTCGGGGCCAGCGGGGATCGTTTCGGTGACATCGCTACCGGTCTCAGGCTGGATTGTAATCAGATAGCCACCAGCGGACTGGGGGGCGATCTCGGTGACGGTACCGCTCACGGTGGCGTTGTAGACCGTGTTGTTGCTGGCTTGACCAGTGGGATACACCTGGCCCCGGCCACGGTTGCCGCCCACGTGAATTTGGTATTTGCCGAAGGCAACCGACTTGTCTTGGCCAGGGTCGGGAGCCAGCACCGGGAAGATAATTTCTTGGTACTGCTCGCCGGGCAGGGGGCCGACTAAGACAATGTTTTCTTGAGTGTCGCTGTAGGGCAAGAAGTAGGTGCTGCCCACTTCTTCTTTGAGCTCGTCAGACATCCGCTCGGGGGGCGCAATTTTAAAGCCCTCAGGGAGAATCACTACGGCACCCACGTTGAGGCCACCCCGGCTGCCGTCGCCCAGCACCTGCTGAGTGTTGAGATCGTAGGGGATTTCGACCTTGAGCTTAAACACGGAGTCGGGCAGCACCGCCTGGGGCACTTCTACCTTGGTAGGCTTGGCGGCTAGGTGGCAGTTGGCGCACACAATGCGACCCGTGGCCTCACGGGGAGCAGCGTAGTTTTCTTGGGCCCAGAAGGGGTAGGCCGCGGCCGATTGGGGCACCGCCAGCCAGCCAGCCAATACCGTTAGGACGGCAACACAGGCAATGGCGAGGGGACGCAGGCCATTGATCAACGAGACGAGTTTATTCATGCGTTCAAAAGTCATGTCAGCTGGGGTGTTTTGTCGCGGTTTTCTGGAGCGCATCTGGAGCACAGACCGAGCCTAAGACCACCAAGGAGCGTCGCCAGTGCGGAAGTCGGTTTCAGTCCAGTTGGTGAGGGTGACTTTGTCGTCTTCGGTGACGTCGGCATGGGCCAGAGCCAAGGACAGGGGGGCCGGGCCGCGCACGACCTTACCGGCGGCGTCGTACTGAGACCCGTGGCAAGGACACATGAACTTATTTTCGCTGGCATTCCAGGGCACAACACAGCCCAGGTGGGTGCAGATGGAGCTAATGCCGTAGCTCTCTAGGGAGCCGCTTTCCTGAATTACCAGGTAGGTGGGGTCGCCCTTAAGCCCCTGCACTAGCACGCGATCGCCCGGATTGTGAGTGGCCACAAACTGGCTGGCAATGACGTCGTTGCCCAGTTCGTTCTTAGCGGTCACCCCACCGCCCCCGCTGCCGCTAGAGGGAGGAATGAAGTATTTGATCACGGGATAGAGCATGCCCCCGACGGCCCCAGAGGCAGCCCCCAAAAGCAGCAGGTTCATAAATTGGCGGCGCCCTAAATCAGGGACATCGGAGGTTCCAGAAGCTTGAGTCATAATCCAGACTGGTATACCTGTTCAAACGAGTAGTAGCTATCAACGGCGGCAGCTTGACCCGGTCGAAAAGAATGTGGCATATAGCCCTTCCATCAACTAGGCAAACCCTCAGCGAGGAACCCACTAGAGCAACTCCAATGTCGCCTCCAATATCGCCGACCACGCTTTTTAGCTTTATCAATCGTATTATTGCACCTGCTGTTCCCAGGGGATTGTTACCAAAGGTTAATGTGTATACAACCTCATCCAAGTCCAGGCGTGGGGTTTTCCCCCAGGCAAGACTCCAGATCCCGAGTTGGGCTTGGTATAACGGCGATCGCAGGGCAAGAGGTAGAGCCATGACTGGCGCAGATTTACAGAGCTTATTGATCGACAAATGGGGCTACTCCTTTGATATTCAGCTGCGGCGCGCCCAGGGCAAAATCTTTCTCCAGGTGATGTGGCGCTACCTAGAGCAGGTGTCGTTCCCGCTCAGTGAAGCCGAGTATCTGGCCCACCTCGACCAGATATTGCTATACCTCAACGAGTGGGGGCAGGTTGACTATATCAAGCAGTGCCTCAGCGAAACCCGCGATCGCCCCCGCCTGGGCAAAGCCGTCAGTATTGCGCTGCCCCTGGGCGATCGCGCCCTAGAGTGGCTGACCGACGAGTTTTAGCTATCCCCCCATCCCATCCCAGGAAGGCAAGCTATGCGGCAGTGACCTACTCCACAGCGGTCTATCTCACTTGCTCGTCGATCTCACTTGCTCAGAAAGCTCCATGAGGAGCCGATCTGGATCCTGGAAAAGACAAACCGCTGGCCGGTCACATTTTCTAACCGCACCGCTGTAGAGTTTTGCCTGTAGGCAAACGACAGATCTCGCACTTAACCAGGTACTGCTCAGACATTTCCATTCTTTTAAGGGTAATTGCTCAAAAGCTTTTCAATCGGGAATGCTAGGATTTCCAAGGTGAACATGCTCAGAGGGCCTGATGTGATCCGTTCTGCCACTTTGCCGATGCAAACTCCGTTGCTGCCGCACTCTGGAGACAACAACCGCCTCAAACTTTTTTCCGGCTCGGCCAACGTTGACCTGGCGCGTGAAGTGGCTCGCTATCTAGGTCTAGACCTCGGCCCCATGGTGCGCAAGCGCTTCGCCGACGGCGAAGTCTACATCCAAATCCAAGAGTCGATTCGCGGCTGCGATGTCTACTTAATTCAGCCCACCTGCTATCCGGTGAATGACCACCTGATGGAGCTGCTGATCATGATCGACGCCTGCCGCCGGGCTTCGGCGAGACAAATCACCGCCGTGATTCCCTACTATGGCTACGCTCGGGCTGATCGCAAAACCGCCGGGCGTGAGTCAATCACCGCCAAGCTGGTGGCCAACCTGATGACCAAGGCCGGGGCCAGTCGGGTACTGGCCATTGACCTGCACTCTGCCCAGATTCAGGGCTATTTTGATATTCCCTGCGATCATGTCTACGGCACTCCGGTACTGATTGACTACATTGCCAGCAAGAACCTAGAAGATCTGGTGGTAGTTTCACCCGACGTGGGCGGCGTAGCCCGCGCCCGCGCCTTTGCTAAAAAACTCAACGACGCGCCCCTGGCCATTATTGATAAGCGCCGTCAGGCCCACAATGTCGCAGAGGTGATGAACGTGGTGGGTGACGTGCGGGGCAAAACAGCCGTGCTGGTAGACGACATGATCGATACCGCTGGCACCATCTGTGAGGGAGCCCGTTTGCTCAAGCAAGAGGGTGCCCGCCAGGTTTATGCCTGCGCCACCCACGCGGTTTTTTCGCCCCCGGCGGTCGAGCGTCTATCGGCGGGTCTGTTTGAAGAGGTGATTGTCACCAACACTATTCCGATGACGGCAGCCCGACAGTTTGAGCAGCTGACGGTGCTGTCGATGGCCAACCTGCTGGGCGAAGCCATCTGGCGCATTCACGAAGAAAGCTCCGTCAGCAGTATGTTTCGCTAGGCGTCTTCGTCAACAAACTCGGGGCGACCGCTGCCCGGAATCGGCCAGTCGGAGTTTTCGCCGCCGATGTAGCAGGTTTCGACCACCACATACTCGCGGCTAAACTGCTCTAGGGCATTGACTAACACGTCAAGGGCCAGGGCATCGCTGGTGCCCAGGTCAAACCAGCAGCGCGCCCAGAGTCCTTCATACTGCACCTCGCCCATGTTGTGCATGACCGACAGCATGCTGTCACCCAGCTGGTTTTGGTCGTAGGGCAGGTAGCTAATGTCTAGTCCCGTGTCTTGCACCTGAAGATTTTCGGCGTTGAAGCCGCCCAGCTTGCCCAAGAAAAACCACGACGAAAACACTTCGTCAATGTACTGCCGCTCCCTTGATGAGGGCACGGTTTCAAACTTGAGCCAGATCCATAGATTAAAGAAATCGCACTCGCGAAATTCGATCTGCATAGCAAAGCCCTATACTGCACTACTCAGCATAGGGCTTAACCCGCACCCAGGTTTGGTAGGCTAGCGCTGGTTGATGCGCGATCGCTCGGCACAGACCTCTCCGGCTATGCCCTCAGCTTGGCAAGCCTCAAAGGCAATCTGTCGGGCCGTAGACGCCGGCAGCTGATCGGCGTAGCTCAGCGCCGACCGATAAAAGGGCAGGCTTGCTTCATACTGCTGCTGCAAAAAGAGAATCTGAGCCTTCAGGTAAAGCAGGTCTGGATTTTCGGGGGCGGCGGCCAAGGCCTTATCGACCTCGGTTAGGGCTTCGTCATAGCGGCCTAGGTCACGCATGCCAATGGCCACACCCCGACGAGCCAGGTAGGCCGGGCTACCATTTTGCAATCGGGCGATGGCGTTATCGGGGTTGGCAAAGGGCAGGTTAACCGCCAGCAGCAGATCCATAAAGCCCTTGAGCAGGCTCAGCTCTGGGTCATTGCGATCAATTTTCTCCGCCGCATCTAGCTCGCTAAAGACTCGCTGCAAGAGGCGCAGCGTCGTGGGGGTGCCCCGAGCGATGCCCTGGGTTTGCAGCACATGGGCACCCTCCATGAAGATGCCCACGGCGTTGTACATGTGCCCGCGCAGGGGGTCAGAGGCCTTGAGGGCAACGGCGGTCTGCTGGGTCATACTCGCCTGCTGAGCCAGCTTATCGAGATCTTGGTTGAGGTAGCCCAGCGCGGCGGCAATGGCATAGTTGATCGGTTCACCGGGTTCGGCGGCGATGGCTTCTCCCACTAGAGCCTGAGCGGCTGTGTAATTGCCCTCGTAAAACAGGGCATTAAACACGGCCTCGGTTTTGTCGCCAATGTCGTGGGGATTGTTAGACCGAAACGGATCCCCAGCCTGGGCCACCATGGGAGCCAGCCCGAGGAAAGCTGTTGTTAGGGCACCGGCCAGGACCGCTTTAAGCCGCGAGCCGAGCCGAGCTGGGGTGGGGTAAGGATAAAAGACCATAGCGTATTACTCATGACAACTGGTGGGATGTCTAATGGCCCAATTGTGGCCGATGCAATCGGGGTTTGCGGCAGTAATGTTACAGAAGCTACACTGGCCTAGCCCTAGGCAAAAAGGCCGCGCGGTCTACCAAGGGCAATTCCGTAGGGCACACTGGAGAAGGGGCCAGGGTTGAACGGCACCGAGTGAACTCGAATACATGATTTGCTGTCTTATTTCTGGGGTGGAATGCTCTATCTTCGCCAGCTCACGTACCATCCGCCTGCAAGCCCAAAGGCTATCTTAAGAGATATTTCTCTAGAATTGGCACCCCAGCAGCTGGGGCTGATCTATGGCCCCAGTGGTTCGGGCAAAAGCACCCTGCTAGAACTGATGGCAGGGTTTGCTCAACCCTCATCGGGCAGCATTCAGTGGCGCGAGCAAACCCTTGACTCAGAGGCATTGCAGCAGTTGGCGGGGCTGGTGTTTCAGTTTCCAGAACGCCACTTTTGCGGCCATAGCCTGCTCGAAGAACTGCGCCTGGGGCACCCAGAGCTGGCCCGCGTTCAGATCGAGCAGGCCTTGAGGGCCGTAGGGCTAGACCAGCTGTCTCTAAAAACAGCTCCCCATGCCCTCAGCGGCGGGCAGCAGCGGCGGTTGGCCCTGGCGGTGCAGCTGATCCGCAAGCCCTACCTGCTGCTGCTCGATGAACCCACGGCAGGCCTAGACTGGTCAATGCGCCAGCAGATTATTGCCCTGCTGAAGCAGCTCAAGCAAAACTGGACTCTGCTGGTGGTTTCCCACGATGCCGATGAGTTAGCCGATCTGGCTGATCGCTGCTGGCAAATTGACCACGGCAGGCTTACCCAAGTGCCCAAAGCCACTCTTTCCTCAGCGGTCGGATGATGAGCAATATGAATGTGTTGTCAACCTATGGCGATCGCTGGCAGAGCAGTCTGCACTGGCAGCCCAGTGACCCTCAGCAGCAGGGCTTTCAGCGGCTATACGAGGCGATCTTAACGGCCAACCAGCAGGTGAACCTGACCCGCATTACCACCCCAGAAGATTTTTGGGAAAAGCACCTGTGGGACTCGCTCCAGGGGATAGAACCCTGGCTCAGCAATTCATCAGAGGCCAGTGCCAAGGCCCTTAAGGTGGTGGATATCGGCACCGGGGGCGGTTTCCCAGGTCTGCCCGTGGCACTGGTTTTTCCCCACTGGGCGATCGCCCTGCTAGATGCCACCCGCAAAAAAATTGCCGCCCTAGAGACCGTCTGCGAAACGCTGGCGATCGCCAACGTCAGCTTTTTGCCCCAGCGAGCCGAGCAGGTGGCTCACCAACCGCTGCATCGAGAAGCCTACGACCTGGCCCTGCTGCGCGCCGTTGGCCCCGTCAACACCTGCGCCGAGTACGCCCTGCCCCTGTTGAGCCTGGGCGGGCAGGCCGTGCTCTACCGGGGCCAGTGGACAGCGGAGGAAGAAGCTGGGCTGTTGGCCATTTTGCCGCGACTGGGAGGCCAGTTAGGGGAGGTGCGATCGCAGACCACCCCCCTCACCCAGGGCACTCGCCACAACGTGATTTTGACCAAAGCAGAGCGCACCCCCGACAAGTATCCCCGATTGCCGGGCATACCGGCGAAAACCCCGCTGGTGTAGGCGGGTGGGTGAAGTACGTGAGTGGGTGAAGTACGTGAGTGGGTGAAGTACGTGAGTGGGTGAAGTAGGTGACGGGAGCAGCTTGCATTCTGGATTGCCCTACTCACCCATCCACCCGCCCACTCACCTTCTCCTTTCCTGAAGCTTCCGGTACACATCCTTAATATCGACCCCATGGTGGGCCATGGCGACTAGGCTGTGATACAGCAAGTCGGCGACTTCTCCAGCGATCGCGTCGGCATCGTCATCCTTGCAGGCCATCACCACTTCGGCGGCTTCTTCGCCAATTTTTTTGAGAATTTTGTTGTCGCCCCCCGCCAGCAGTTTGCAGGTGTAGGAGTCGGGGTTGGGATGGTCGCGGCGATCGCAGATCACCGCAAACACCTGCGATAGGGTATCGGCTGGTGGAGCCACTTTGTGGTCATCCACCTGGTGAAAGCAGCTACGCTCGCCCGTGTGGCAGGCGATATCGCCCAGTTGTTCTACCGTCACCAGCAGGGCGTCGCTGTCGCAGTCGTAGCGGATGGCCTTGACCCGCTGCACATGGCCCGAGGTCGCCCCCTTATGCCAAAATTCCTGGCGCGATCGGCTCCAGAACCAGGTTTCGCCCGTATTTAGGGTTTTTTGCAGCGACTCGGCGTTCATCCAGGCCATCATCAGCACGGTGCCGTCGAGGTGATCCTGCACAATGGCAGGCACCAGCCCCTGGTCGTTGTAGCGAATGCTATCAACGGGCACAGCGGCGGCAAAGGGCGCAGACGGAGAGGTAGCCATGGTATCGGGCGGCGAAACGTTCCCTTCCACTCTATTACTTTGCCGCCGTTGGACGGTTTACCCCAGGGCAAAAATCCCCTTAGCCGTCAGCAGCCAGGTCGGAATGAGAGGCGACTCGACCCGCTGATCGCCCCCAAACACTCGGTCTTCGTACTGACCATCGACCCACTGGCATACCGTAATTTGCCGCAGCTCAGGATCGACAATCCAATACTCGGCAATGCCCCTGGCGGCGTATTCTGTGCGCTTGTGGCGATAATCGCGTGATCGGTTGATTTCGCCAGGGGAAACTACCTCAATCACCAGAGCTGGCGGCGGCATGTCACGAGTCAGGGTATTTCGAGCTTGACCTAACAGAGCTGCCTTTGAGACTTCAGTATGCACCGCTAGATCTGGCAGACGATATTTGGCCCGACGCCCGGCCACTTCGATTTCAAGATCCTTATAGGCAACCAGAGCAACTGGAAAGAATCGCAGCAGCTGAGCGAATAGATAGTGAGCAATGTCACAATTTTCAGTCGACTCAGGCGGCATTGCCACTAAAACTCCATCTTCCAACTCATACCTTGTATCGGTGCCATCGTCATAGATTAAATAATCTGCGGCGGTGAGAATGCCCGATCCTAAAGCTGTCATGGCTTCTTTCCCCGGTTTAGCTACTTACTGTCCATTGATCAATCATTGTTCCAAGGCAGGCTTTAAGCGAGCTGATCGATCAGCCAAGTGATGACTCGCCCATGGTTCATGTGCCGACTCCGCTGGAGCGCCTGACCGAGAAGCTCTAGGGAAAGCTCTGGTAAGACCTGAGACTGCCGAATTTGACGACTGCCTAAATTCTCGACTGCAAAGGCGATTAACCTCGCATTTGCGACATCGACAATCCAATATTCTTTAACGCCCAGCACTTCGTACAGAAGCCGCTTGTCACCCTTGTCATCAGCTAAGGAAGAATAGGCCACTTCAACTACCAGATCGGGAGCTGGGTATTGGTTCAAGTCGATAATCGTGACATCCCAGGGCACCACATTGGCATTGTCACCGAGGTAAAACGAGGCATCGGGCTGGGCCTCGTCGCAGCCTTCCCTACGGTAGGTGCAGTTGTCGTGGGCGTCTAAATCTAAGTTTCGCAGGCCAGCGGCCAGCATAATAGCGCTGATGACAATGGCGTGATCCCGAGAATGGGGGTTTCCTAGAGGCGACATCTCAAACCTCATGCGGCCATTGTGGTAGTAGCTTTTGGCCTCAGGCAAGGCCGGATCGGCCACCACCTCTAGGTAGACCTGCCATGAGGCGGGTACCCAGATGTGGTTGGGAATTGTAGTTGCCAGGGCCATGAATTTGCCTACGACCTCTCCCAGACTAAAGCGTCTGGCCATCAGAACAATCTCTATTTTAGTCAAACCAGGCTGAGTACCAGTGCAGGCGCTCTGGAATGTCTCTCATAAATGGTCAACCTCAGGCAAAACCAGGATTAGGCCAATTTTCCCCGATTTTTCTGCCGACAAAAGTTAACATAGTAGTTAACAAACCTTCAGCTAAGTCCAGTCTGGCCATCTGCCCTGCTCAGGGCGCTTTGCCCAGGGCTTGGCTCACTCGATTTTATTATCACAGACGCAGGAGAATTTCATGACTGGATTTATTCGCGGGCTGTTTGGCGGCAAAGCTAAGAACCCCGGAGAAGCAGATCGTCCCGTGCGGCAGCAGCCCGCTCCTCAGCAGCCCACCATCAAACAGGTCGGGGGGGCTTATTTTTTAAACGAAGACGACGCCAAGAGCTACGGCAACATCGAGTATATGCGCTCGTCTAAAACCGTACGGCGCACCTACGCCAAAAAGCGGGGCGAAGCCGGCGAAAAAGAGAGCATTCGGCAGATTTCTGCCATGGAAGCCAAACGCCTGCAAGAACAGGGTCTGTCCGTGCAAAAGATTGCCCCGTCTGAAGTTTCGATCCAACCCGCTGTCAAGCAGGATGCCAACGCCGATCGCCGCAAGGTCGATACCAACCTCGACATGTTCCGCAAAATGGCGAAGGACATCAAGAAGTAGTCAGTCGTTATTTCGGGGCTAAAGCCCTGCCAATGAATCAACGAGGACGTGGCTGAGCCGCGTCCTTTTTTATGGCAGCCGGAATGGCCAGAATTTTTCTCTCAAGAATGAATTAGCTATAGGGCGCAAAAGTAAACACCCTGCACCCATTTTTCGTTACCTTTGGTAAAGATTCGTTTACTCTCCGTCCGTTGAAGTCCGCCTTTGGAGCCGCCCATGCTGCGTTTAGAGCACATCAGCAAGATTTACCCTACCGGGGAGGTTCTCAAAGACGTGAACTGGGAGGTCAAGTCGGGCGATCGCATCGGTCTAGTCGGCGTCAACGGCGCGGGCAAGTCAACCCAGCTCAAAATTATCACCGGCAAGATCGAGCCCACCACGGGCACCATCATTCGCCCCGCCGATCTCAAAATCGCCTACCTCTCCCAGGAGTTTGAGGTCAACCCCAACCACATGGTGCGCGACGAATTTTGGACCGTATTTAGAGAGGCCAACGATGTGCAGTCAAAGCTGCACCACATTCCCACGCTGATGGAGCAGGCCGACCCCGCCGAGCTAGATCGGCTGATCCACGAGCTAGACAAACTCCAGCGGCGCTTTGATGCCCTGGGCGGCTACGGCCTGGAGTCGAAAATCGAGAAAATTTTGCCCGAGATGGGGTTTGAGGCTAGCGATGGCGATCGCTACGTCAGCGAGTTTAGCGGCGGCTGGCAGATGCGCATAGGCCTGGGCAAGATCTTGCTGCAAGCCCCCGACGTGCTGCTGCTCGACGAGCCCACCAACCACCTCGACCTCGACACCATCGAGTGGCTTGAGGGCTACCTCAAAAAGCTCACGACTCCCATGGTGATCGTCTCCCACGACCGCGAGTTTCTTGACCGCCTCTGTACCCAGATCGTGGAAACCGAGCGAGGGGTTTCTTCTACCTACCTGGGCAACTACACCGCCTACCTGACCCAAAAAGAAGAGAGTCTGGCCTCCCAGCTCAGCACCTTTGAGCGCCAGCAAAAAGAAATCGCTAAGCAGCAGGCCTTTGTCGATCGCTTTCGGGCCAGCGCCACCCGCAGCACCCAGGCTAAAAGCCGGGAGAAACAGCTCGACAAAGTGGAGCGCATCGAGGCCCCCACCGGCAGCGTCCGCACCCTGCACTTTCGCTTTCCGCCCGCTCCCCGCAGCGGCCGCGAGG
>JBBSLR010000020.1:0-14074 GCA_038255045.1 Phormidesmidales cyanobacterium | reverse complement strand
CTCAAGGTCACCTTTGGGGGGCAGGTGCGTTCTCGAACCTTTGACAATCAGGCGGTCGAACTTTTCTTACAGTGTGCGGCGCTTAACCGCATGATTCAACTGGCGAAGCCCGATAGCTATCCGGTTGAAGCTTAGTTCACCAGCCTTGTGGGGGAACTGGTGTCGCTTGACCTATTCATGCAACAAAGCCATCCAAAATCCAAAATTGGCTTAGGGCTGGGGTTTTTCAATGTCGGCGTCACCAACGGTAAAGGTGAACGACAGGGGGTTATCGACTCGCTTAGAGGCCTGGCGCAGTTCTAGCCCCACAATTAGCCCATCTCTGTCGTAGTCGAGAATGAGGTTGGGCGAAACGCGGGCGGTTTCATCGACCTCGCGCTGGTTGAAGGCGATTTGCAGGATGTCGCGATCGGGATCGTAGGTAATCTGCATAGGCAACGGGCGACGGCGGTTTAACGGGCAGTGTGATTGCCGCCATCATAGAGTGTTTCGGCCCCAATGGCTTAGCCCAACGGCTAAGCTCAATGGCTTAGCTCAATGGCTTATCCCAGTGGGGGTTTACCCGCCCCTGGTTTAGCCCTTGACCACGGGCACCGGGCTGGGTCTGAGGTGGTTAAATCGCCGGGGCCAAAACAGCACCCGCAGCAGCAGCCCAATCGATTGCAGTTCGCCGGGGCTGTTCCACCGCTTCCACTGGCCGGGGCGGCAGAATAGGGTGGTGACCAAGGCCCGGTAGCTGGCGGGGGCCATGGGGCCAAACTGCACCCGAATGTGGGGGCAGTCTTGGCGATGATCTACGGCGGTGATGATGCCTTCGAGGGCGATCGCATCCTCAGCAATGTCTAAATCTACCGCCATGCCCACCGCCAGAGGATAGTCTGGGGTCGCCCCCTGGGTGAGGGCCACCTCAACCCCCGCCTCTGACATTAGGGTGGTGGTGCCCCACCAGGTTTTTGACCTTAGCATTGGGCCACCCTCTAGCTCCGCCTGGAAAAGCTTGGGGGAGAGCTTAATCACCCGGCGCAGGTCAAACCAGGCGTGGGTATCGGGGCGGGGCACGTCCAGCAAAATCAGCAGGGCGACGGCAATCATCGCCAGGTTGTAGGCGCTCCAGATCCAGCTGAGGGTCATACCCTCATTCTCAACGCCGCTGCTGGCCAACCCGACGCTGTACCACAGACTCACGGCGGTTAGCCCAAACAGCAGCACTAGGGGCCAGCCCAGCCGCCAGTTGAACTGAAACCGGGGGCTAGAGGTGCCTTTGGGAGTGACTTTAAAGCCCCGTGAGAAGGGACGAATCATGGCCTGCACCACCGTCGCCGCCAGGGGAAACACCAGCACCAGCGAATAGATGTCTGACAGCAGGGCCGAGCGCGATCGCTCGTTGAGCCAGGCAAACACCGTCAGCTGCATCAGGTAGTAGGGCACAAAGTAGTAGAGCAGCTCTAGGCCGGTGGTCTCAATCGGCACCAGGTTAAAAAATGAGTAGGCCAGGGGCATGAGCAAAAAGCCAATCCGGGGAATGCTGCTAAACCAGTGCACCAGCCCCTCCAGATGGCCCAGCCGCTGCATGGGGTTTAGCCCGCGAATGGTGAGCGGATTTGACTGAATAAAAAAGGCTTGCAGGGTGCCCCTGGCCCAGCGCAGCCGCTGGGTGGCGTGGGCGGCAATGTCTTCGGCGGCGAGGCCAGCGCTGAGTTTCTCGTCGAGGTAGATCACCTCGTGGCCCTGGGCGGCCAGGCGCACGGCGGTAAAGTAGTCTTCGCTCAGCGACTCGGTGACAAAGCCGCCGGTCGCTTCTAGGGCACTGCGGCGCACCACAAAGGAGGTGCCCGAGCAGACCACGCTGCCTACGCCGTCGCGCATGGGCTGAATCTGGCGATAAAACACCTCTTCTTCGGGGGTGAGCACCCCCGCTAGGCCCAGGTTGCGGGCGATCGGGTCGGCATTGTAGAAGCTCTGGGGGGTCTGTACCAGGCCCACCGTCGGCTGCTGAAAAAAGCCCACGGTGCGGCACAAAAAGTTGCGCGTAGGCACAAAGTCGGCATCAAAAGAGGCGATCAGCTCGCCCTGGGGGAAGCCGCTGAGCCGGGCGTGCTCCAGGGCGTGATTGAGGTTGCCCGCCTTGGCGTGGTAGTTGTCGGGGCGAGTGATGTATTCACAGCCCAGATCGGCGGCCAGGGCCTTGATCTCGGGGCGGCGGGTGTCGTCGAGCAGGTAGATGGTTTTGCGCCGATAGGCCATCGCCTGACAGCCGATGATGGTGCGCCGCAAAATAAAGGCCGGCTCGTCGTAGGTGGGAATAAACACATCGACCCAGGGCTGGTAGCGCCCCGCCAGCACATCCTGCTCGAGGGCATCGGCCTGGGGGCGGCGATCGCGCACCCGCAGCAGCAGCAGCAGCTGAAGCATGCTGGTCACCAGGCCAAACAGCTCCATGGCGAGCAGCGTCAGGCTGAGGGTGCCCTCCAGCGGCGAGGCCAGGTTAAGCGTCGACAGGCAGCGCCACACCAGGTAGCGCCCCAGCAGCCCCAGCAAAATGACAATCACCAGGCGGCGCGACCAGGGCCGGGGCCTGGGCGAAAGCCGGGTAATGGCATAGGCCAGCAGTAGCACCAAGACCGTAGGGGCCACCAGGTGGTGGGCCACCTCACTGGGCAGCTCGAGCCACCCAGGGGTCTGATTTTGCGCCCCCTGAAGCCGGTCAAAGGCTGTGGTGATCCACGCTTCGCCAGAAAACCAGGCCGTGATCACGGCAGCGGCTAGCCCCACGAGCCCTCCCATGACCAGGGTGGCCCATCGCACGGAGGAACGCGATTTGGCCTTAGTGGCGGGCTTGGGTACAGACCGAGATGAGAACGCCATAGTGCAAGGGAGGGTGCAGGTGACAGAGGAGACGGCAGCGGCGGGGCAGGCCTTTGGAGCCAAGGGGGAGCTAGGCCCATGGAGCTAGACCCATTGAGAGTTTTACAGATGCCTCTGAGAGCAGCCTGAGCAACCCCTGACTACAGGATGATAGGCGGCGCTTCCTCAGAGCACCCAGGGTAACTAGACCCTAGCTCTGCCTAGTTACGCTACGCACCAGGGGGGTAGATCAGATGCTTTGAAAGATACAGATAGCCCGCTTGCGCCTTAGAGCCTGCTAAACCTCATCCCATCCCCACCTATTTACTTCCTACTTAGAAGGCACTTCCTATTAACGGGTGCCCTGCTGCTGCCCTGCCGCTATGGTCTGGCGCAGGCTTTCGTGACCAAAGCTGTAGCCGCCCCCCAGCCGCCGCAGCAGCCCCGTGGTCACCATGGCATCGAGCCAGGGGCGAGCAGCCAGGGGCAGGCCACTGCGCTCTCCGAGCAGGGCCCGCACGATACCGTGCTGTAGCCCAAAGGAAAGCCACAGCCCCCCGCTGATCAGGCCCGCCCCTAGCAGCCGTGCGCGGCTCAGGGTGAGCAGAGTCAAGGGCGGTTGCCCAGCGGCCACCGCTGGCAGCACCAGCAGCAGCGCCATGATTAGCCCCAGCACCGCCGTCAGCAGCGCTGTGTTGCGCAGGGCCAGATTAATGTCCTGGTTTGGAGTCTGGCGGCCCTGGGCTACCCCCGGTAGCCCGCCCCGCAGCAGCCCCAACAATCCTAGGCTCCACCCAAGCAGGGCACCCGCTGCCCCACCCCCGCCAAAGGCCGAGATGCCGCGCCCAAAGGGGGCCAGCAGCAGCGCCGCCACGGTGCCCAGCCCTAGCCCCAGCACCAGGGCGGCTAAGCCCGTGGTGAGCACCAGGGTGCTGAGGCGGCTGAGGGGGGCGATCGCCAGCCCCAGCCGCAGGTAAGCAAAATTCTCTAGATCGATCTGCGAGACCATTAGCCCCAGGGCCAGCCCCAGCAGCAGGTTGCCCCCCACCAGGCCCATCACCAGGGCTATGGCCAGGCCCAGCAGCAGCCGGTAGAGCAGCTGCCGAGGGGCTGGGAGCCAGCTGCTCTGGAGGTCGTCTAGGTAGAACAACCGGGGGCGCTGCTCTAGCTGTGTGGCCAGCCAGCCCATAGAGGCTCGGTGCCGAGCCGGGTTGCCCTGGGCCTGGCCCAGGCGATCGTCGACGTAGCGCTGCATTAGGTCAGCCTGGCTGCGCACCGGGGGCACCGCCAGGTGGGGCATGGCCACCAGCATGGTCAGGCACAGGGGCAGCCGAGCGATCTGCTGTAGTACCTTGCTACCCTTAATCACCGGCCAGAGTTCAGGGCGATTTTGGCCGAGCACGTAGTCTTTGACCTGCTGCGCCGCCAGGGGAATGATGTGCACCCCGCCGTTAAATTGGTCAAAGGTCAGCCCCGACGACTCGATCACCTGGCGACGGCAGCAGAGCAGGGCGGTTTGGCTGGGGTTGGTGCGCAGCAGGGCTTCTAGGGCGGCGACAAAGCGGCGCTTTTGGGCGGTGTCGAGGTGGTCAAACCCGTCGATTAGTAATGTGAGCTGGGCGTTGTCTACCCAGGCGATCGCCGTAGCCTTGGCCACCCGGTATGCTTGCCACAGAGCAGCAATCAGCCACTCCCGCAGGGTTTCGCCCGCCCAGGCCGACACGTCGAGCAGCACTGGCACTGGCCCGCCCCGCTGCAGCAGCAGCTCGCCCACCGCCAGCAGGGTGTGGGTTTTGCCGACCCCCGCCTCGCCCAAAATCAGCAGCCGCCCGTCAATGCCGTCGCGGCGAAACAGGTCGGCGATCGCCCCCGTTGAGGTCAGCACCTGGTTGTCTTGGCGACCAAACTGCATGCCCCACACTCGGTAGTTCATGGGAATCTCGCGGCGCGGGGCCACCAGGGGCAGCCCCGCCCGGTGGGCCGCCAGCTGCCGACCGACCACCTGGGCCAGGGCCTTGAGGTCTGCCGCCGCCGGGGCCTGGCCGGGAATCAGCGATCGCAGGGTACCGGTAACCATAGAGCCAACCCTCGTAACGAGCCTAGTAACGGGGCACCGATCTGTCGACCATTAACGAATAGGCATCGATGCCGCCGGTCACATTCTTGAGTTGAGTAAAGCCCTGCTGGGCCAGCCACATACACATCTGGGCCGAGCGCATGCCGTGGTGGCAGAGCACGATGGTCTCGCGATCGCCCTCAAACCGACTGTGAATTGTCTCTGACCAGGCGGCAAACTCGCTCAGGGGCAGATTCTCAAACCCAGCCAGGCTGGCAGTCTCCACCTCCTGAGGCTCGCGCACGTCGATCAGCTGCACGGCATCCCCGCCCTCGGCTAGGCGCTGGGCCAGGGCCTCAACGCTGAGGGCGGCATAGGGGGCGGCATCAGAAGAAACAGTCATGGGTTAATTCTAGGGGTTTAGTTCTGGAGGTTAAGGCTAGGAAGGCAGCGGTAGGTACAGCTGCCCGGGGTGCTGACGGAATTCGGAGATAGTCTGTCCGTGGATACCCTTAGACTTACGCAACATTAACCCATCCCCCCGGAAAGGTGGTATACCCTCGACACAGCCGCACCCGCGCGCGTTCCCTTCTGTATCCATTACACCGAAATCCACTACACCGATGAAAACCATTGGCCTGATTGGCGGCATGAGCTGGGAGTCATCCCTGGAGTACTACCGCATTCTCAACCAGACCACCCGCGATCGCCTGGGGGGTCTGCACTCCGCCAAAATCATTCTGTTCTCGGTCGACTTTGCCGACATGGCCGCCATGCAGCACGAGAACCGCTGGGATGACATTGCAGAAATCTTGGTTGAGGCTGCCCAGCAGCTGCAAATAGCCGGGGCCAGCATGGTGCTGGTGTGCGCCAACACCATGCACCGCCTGGCCGACGATATCGAGGCCCACATTTCGATCCCGCTGCTGCACATTGCCGACGCCACCGCCGAGGCGGTCAAGGCCCAGGGGCTGCACCGGGTGGGCCTGCTGGGCACCAAATTCACTATGGAAGCAGATTTCTACCGCCAGCGGTTGGCCGAGCATCACGGCCTAGAGGTGATCATTCCCAATGCCCCAGGCCGCGAAGCGGTACACCGCATCATCTACGATGAGCTGTGCCAGGGAAGATTTACGCCCGAGTCGCGCCAGACGGTTTTGGCCCTGGGTCAAGACCTGGCCGAGGCCGGAGCCACAGGCGTCGTGCTGGGCTGCACCGAGCTAGAGCTGCTGGTCGGCGACAGCCTAGCGACGGTGCCCCTGTTTCCCACCACCCGCCTCCATGCCGAGGCGGCGGTCAAGCTGGCCCTGGGGTTGTAGGGAATCTAGAAACCGGGTTTCTTCTTCGCATACCCAAGGGCCATCGCTATAACCGCAGAAACCCGGTTTCTGGCGGCGGCAAACTTTTTGCGGGATGAGTTTCGGTGCGTTGGCTGGGCGAGGGCTGGTGTAGATTTGCCAGGGGTAGTGGCCAGCCAAACACACCCTACGGTTGAAGCAGGTCAAAATAGGGTTTGAGCCGGTCGTCGGCAGCGGCGATCGCAGTTTTAATATGCCGATTCGTGTTCTTGGCGACGGCTTCGACTAGGCGACTAGCCAGCGTAGTGGGCATGCCGATCTGCTCTAGTCGAGCCTTGAGCGCCCGGTTAAACGCCCCTGCCAGAGCTGACTGATGAAAGGAAACCTGGGCCAGTTGGGCATCGGCGTCGGTCAGCTCAAACATTCCCAGGGCTTTGACCTCTAGGGTGATGGTTCTGGCCCGAGGGGTGCTGTCGTTGTCGGTGAGCAACTGCCCCAGCCGAGGATTGCGCTTCACCAGTTCGCGAAAGCTCTCTAGGTAAGCGGCCTGGCTCACCAGCGCGATCGCCTGGGCTTGGGTTGGCTCTGTTTGAGTGGTCTCTCGATAAAACAGCAGCAGCCCGGTGCCAAGATCAGCCAAGGGCAGGGGTGACCCCACCAGCTTGCCCAGGGGCGCGTTGATCGCATCGAGCAGGGAGTCGAGCTGGAGCACCAGTGGGGCCAGCTTGGGGCTGGTGGGGCCTTCTGTTGCCAGCCCGGCGGCCAGGCCCAGTACCGCGTCGGCGGCATCGGTGGCCCGCTCGGCGTTGATGGCCCGGTCGCGCAGATCGGTGGTGAGAAAGTCCCAGAGGCGGGTGGCCATGGTGGTGCAGCAGTAGAAATGGGGCAGTGGCCGGGCAAGAGACAGGCTCTAACAGCTAAAGTTATTGATTAGCCTAAGGGCACTCTGGGGATCGGGGTGCGATCGCCCAGAAAATCGCAAGGAAAACTTAGGGCAAGTGAAGCCAAGATACCTTGACTGCGGGCGATCGGCAAAAACCCGAAGGAATTTGTCGACCGCCTTGACTGAACGAATCAGCCCGTCAGTTGTATCCATAGTCAGAACCGTTGGGACATTCTGCATGCCCCTGGTGCGATGGTCATACGCCATTGCTCTGCCCCCGTTTTTAACCGTGGCAGAGGCAGGTTTCTTAAGGAGGTCTCCAGGAAAGAAGCTACCCCCAGGTAGGGGCGCAGAGCCTGCGTCCTCATAAGGCTGCTTCCTATGAATTCCCGTTTCCACGGGAATGACAACCTGTACGTTCTCATCGTCGTGAATAATCTGGGCCAAGCGCAATGGCCATCGCTATAACTAGCAGCTCGGTACCGCGAAATCACGAAGAACAACCATAGGGATCCTGTAATAGGGCCAATTATGAGCCAGAACCCGCGCCCATATTACGATCCGTTAAGGTTTATGGGGGGTGGCGATGAGAGCCTAAATCTCTCGCTATAAACTGGTCAAAGATTAGGAAACCCTTACTGTAAAGACCGCTTTGACTTACCTTTGGGGGCCTCCTTAAAGCTGTCAAACCCAGTCGTGACCCACATTGGAGTTTTGTTTCAATGTCCCATTCTGTCAAAATTTACGATACCTGTATTGGCTGCACCCAGTGCGTGCGCGCCTGCCCTACCGATGTGCTAGAGATGGTGCCCTGGGATGGCTGCAAGGCCGGGCAAATTGCCTCCTCTCCCCGCACCGAAGACTGCGTGGGCTGCAAGCGCTGCGAAACCGCCTGCCCCACCGACTTCCTCAGCATTCGGGTCTACCTGGGTGCCGAAACCACCCGCAGCATGGGTCTAGCCTACTAGGGCAAGTTATGCCACTGCTGTGTTGATAGAGCTATCGTCATTTGAGCAAGCCCCTGGAGGATATCCTCCAGGGGCTTTTTGTGAGGCTATGGTACGGGTTCAGCAAGATGCTCCCACACCTACAACAATCCCTGACCACGGCGATGGGCGGGTTAAACTAAGGGCAAGCTGGCAGGCATGGACAAAGCCAGTTTCTGATGGCCGTTTTGACTCAGCGATAGGTTGCCATGGTTCAGGCCATTCCCCAAATTACAACCTTTGATGAATTCATTGCCTGGTACCCAGAGAATGGTCGCTATGAACTCATTAACGGCAGAGTGCAACAAGTGAAGCCAACCGGGCCCCATGAGCAGGTAGGCGGCTATCTGAACGGCAGGCTCTCGGTAGAAATTGCCCGACTGGGGCTGCCCTACTTTATCCCCAAAAGCTGCACGGTAAAGCCGTTTAGTGAGCAGTCGGGCTATTTGCCCGATGTGGTGGTGGTTGACCAAACCCAGCTCAAGCAAGAACCCCGCTGGCAGCGAGAGTCTACCCTCATTCGGGGCCAATCGGTGCCGCTGGTGGTGGAGATCGTCAGCACCAACTGGCGAGATGACTACCAGCGTAAGGCGGCCGATTACGAAGAGATGGGCATTCCAGAGTTTTGGATTGTTGACTATTTGGGCCTCGGGGGACGGCGGTACATCGGCACGCCCAAGCAGCCTACGTTTTCTGTGTATCACTGGGTGGATGGTGAATATCAGGTGACGCTGTTTCGCGGCGAGGAGGCGATCGCATCGCCCACCTTTCCGGCCCTAGAGCTGACCTTAGCCCAGGTGCTCCAGGGGAGCCACTTCTAGGCGGGGAGACAGTAGAGCCACGACCACCAGGGAGTGAACTCTCTGTCTCATAGCAAAAGTCTGCTAAAGCAGACTGGGATAGCCAGCCTCTAATCTTCTTCAGAGGATTTCGGCTTTGAGCCAAGGACTAGAAGTCCTTGGCTCAGCGGCTAATCCGAGGGATCGACCTCTAAATCTGCCCCACCTTGACAGGGCTGGGTGAGCACTGCTCAACATAGGGTAAACTATTTCCCAGAAGTCGCCCTAGGCTCGATTATCCCTGCGGCCAAAAATTCTGTGGCCAAAAATTATACGGTCAAAAACCGTCACCAAAAGTCCTGTGATATTCTCAGGAAAACAGCGGCGTGATCGCCCTATTGCCCCGCTATGCCAAGTCCAGCTCAAGATCGGTAGGTTTGCCCAGAAAAGCCTCCACCGCTGGGCTTGGGTCTGATTTGGTGCCATGATTACTGCCGTAAGCTTTAGGCTTTATTTCAACCCTATGACGTTATCTCGACGGTGGTTTAACCAGGCTTGCCTGGGGGTGGCGGTGGCTCTGATAGCAGCGGCCTGCGGCGGCGGCAGCGGCGAAGACACCGTCAGCGTTGGCTCCAAAGACTTTACCGAGCAGCTGATTATTGGCGAAATGTACGCCCTAGTGCTCGAAGAGAATGGCTTTACCGTTGAGCGCGAGCTGAATTTGGGCGGCACCCCGGTGGCCCAGGCGGCGATCGAGAACGGTGAAATTGACCTCTACCCCGAGTACACCGGTACGGCCTTGCTGACGGTGCTCAATCTGCCCGCCAGCAGCGACCAGCAGGCTGTCTTTGACACCGTTAAGCAAGCCTATCAGGAACAATTTAACCTGGTGTGGCTCGACCCATCGCCGATGAACAACACCCAGGCCCTGGCCATGACCGAGGAGCAGGCCGACGCCCTCGACATTCGCACCATTTCTGACTTTGTGGCCCAGGCCAGCAGCCTGACCCTGATTGGCCCGCCCGAGTTTGAGGTGCGCGAAGACGGCCTGCCGGGGCTAAAAACCGCCTACGGAGATTTTTCGCTAGCAGAGTACAAAGCCGTGGATGCGGGCCTGCGCTACCGGGGCTTGGTGGATGGCGAGGCCGACGTGGCCGTGGCCTTTGGCACCGATGGCGAAATCAACGCCTTTAACCTGGTGGTGCTCGAAGACGACGAGGCCCTGTTTCCGCCCTACCAGATTGCACCGATTGTCAGCCAGGCGGCGCTCGACGCCAACCCCGGCATTGCCGATGCCCTCAACGCGCTGTCACCCCTGCTCAACGATGAGGTGATGCGCGAGCTGAACTACGCGGTCAGCGGCAACCAGCGTGAGCCTGCTGACGTAGCCCGCGAGTTTTTGGTGGATGCGGGCCTGGTGGCCGAGTAGATACAGGGGATAGCCAGGTGGGATAGCAGCGATCAGGTCTACGGTCTACGAATGGAGATCTGCACCATTCGCCCTGCACCGTACACCGTTCGCCCTGCACCGTACATCCTTCACCGAAAACCGTACACCGCTCACCCTGCACCGTACACCGAAGCCCCAACACCCGTTCCCTCACAGCCGCGACCGATGCCCAATTCTGCAACCTGACATCTCCTATGGGCACCATTCAGTTTGACGATGTTTCGCTGCGGTTTGCCGGGGGGGGCCACCCGGCGGTGAACCGGGTCACCTGCCAGGTCAGCGCGGGCGAAATTGTGGTCATCTTAGGCCCCTCAGGCTGCGGCAAAACCACGCTGCTAAAGATGGTCAACCGCCTCTACGAACCCACCGGGGGCAATATCTTTCTCGACGGGGTGAATATTCGCAAGCTCAAAGCCACCAAGCTGCGTCAGCAGATTGGCTACGTGATTCAGCAGTCGGGGCTGTTTCCCCACATGACGGTAGCCAACAATGTGGCGGTGGTGCCCAAGCTGCTGGGCTGGGGCAAGCCCCAGATTCAGGCCCGCATTGACGAGCTGCTGGATCTGGTGAAGCTGCCGCCGGGAGAATTTCGCGATCGCTACCCCGCCCAGCTCTCGGGCGGGCAGCAGCAGCGGGTGGGCATTGCCCGCGCCCTGGCGGGCAACCCCGGCATCATGCTGATGGATGAACCCTTTGGGGCGATCGACGCGATCACCCGCACGGCGCTGCAGGACGAAATTTTGCGCCTTCAGGGCCAGCTTAAAAAAACTATTTTGTTTGTTTCCCACGATGTGGAAGAGGCGCTGCGGCTGGCCGATCGCATCTTGATCATGCGCCAGGGGGAGGTGGTGCAGTTTGACACCCCCTTCAACCTGCTCACCCAGCCCGCCGATGAGTTTGTCCACACCCTGCTGGGGGCCGACGACATGGTGCGCCAGCTGGGCCTGCTGCGGGCCAGCTCGGCGATGATGGCGCTGCCGCCCAGCTACGGCCAAAACCCCACCCTCTCCCACCGCGACAGCCTGCGCGATGCCCTGTCGCTAATTTTGAAGACCGGGGCACCGGCCCTGACGGTGCTAGAGGAGGGCAACCCGGTGGGGCTGCTCACCCTCGACCACATTCGCGAGTCGGCGGTGGCGGGGCCAGGGCCAGGGCCAGGGTCAGGGTCAGGGAGAACCAACGGGCGATGAGCTACCTAATCAGCAACCCCGGCGAGGTGCTCACCCTGCTGCTGCAACACCTGCGCATGACCAGCATTGCCCTGGGGGTGGCGATCGCCATCTCTGTGCCCCTGGCGCTGCTAGTCACCCGCCTGCGGTGGCTGGCGGTGCCGGTGCTGGGCGGTCTGGGGGTGCTCTACACTATCCCCAGCCTGGCGCTGATTATCTTTTTGGTGCCGCTGTTTGGCCTCAACGCCAACTCGGTGATTGTGGCGATGGTGCTCTACACCCAGGTGATTTTGGTGCGCAACCTGACGGTGGGCCTGGCGGGCATTAACCCAGCAGTGCTAGAGGCGGCGCGGGGCATGGGTATGAGCGTGGCCCAGCGCTGGTGGCGGGTGCAGGTACCGCTGGTGCTGCCGGTGTTTTTGGCCGGGGTGAGAATTGCGGCAATCGTGGCGATTGCGATCGCCACGATCGGAGCCAAGTTCAACGCCGGGGGCTTGGGCAAGCTATTGTTCGACGGCATTCAGACCAACCGCTACGACAAAATTGTGGCGGGGGCGATCGCGGTGGCGGTGCTAGCGTTTGTGATTAATGGCCTGCTGCTAGCCCTAGAGCACTATGCCAAGCCACAGCAGCGGTTGAAGAAAGAAACATAAGCCAAAACTCTTCATGCAAATCATCAGGAAATTATCCGCATAACTGGCTTCACAGGATGGAGTATACAAATACTATTTGCATAACTGCCTTGCATGAGGTAGTCATACGGAGACTTTCAGCACAATAAATCATCTTACTGTTTAATCCTCTGCTCAAGCAACATTGGAAGTCTATTTGAAATGAGTAGTAAACGGTTAGTTAAAGGGGAATGGCTGACTAAAGCTGCTATCAAGGAACGTGGCTGGACAGATGGTTCAATTAAAAGATTTTTGGGAGTAGCTGAAGAAACCCGAAAAAACCCTCATTATCTTTCAGGGCCTCCAATGCAGTTGTGGCGCGTGACAACGGTTTGCGATGCCGAAAAATGCCCAGAATTTATAGCATGGAAAGCTAAGCATGATTGCCGACGAAAAGACTTGAAAAAGCGTGCTATTGAACAGCACCAGCACCAGCGATCATTACTAATGGAGTGGGTTGATTCATTAGTGGTTGAAGTTCCAAAATATTCGAAATCTAAACTCTTCAAATTTGCAATTGAAAACTACAACGAACTCTGGTCAAGTAGAGGAGAGTTTGAAAAGCTAATACAGCAAAGTTTTAGTGAGCTTGATCCTGAATTTTTGAATCGGATTACTGTTAACGCATTACTTCATGTTCTTTCTGATTATGAGTATCACTTAGCCCAAGTGGAAAGACTTACAGGGGCATCCGAAGCCAGGAGTAAGTTGAAAAGAAAAATCCTTACGTCAATCCACAAAACCTATCCTGACGTGATTTATCAGGAGCTTTGGAATTGGATAGACGAAACTCTTCCTGAATCAGAGGAAGAAACGAAGTTTTCTAAGGTAGTTGCTGCAATTACTAATTTATCTAAGCAACTTGCCCGGCTTATTGCAAGTGATCCAAAAGGGCTGGAAGATCTGGAATGGCGAGATATGGAACGAATGCTTGCAGAAGTCTTCCAAGGTTTAGGCTTTGATGTGACTCTTACGCCTTCGAGCAAAGATGGGGGCAAGGATTTAATTTTAGAGTGCTTTGTCCAAGGTGATAAACATAGTTACGTTATAGAAGTTAAGCATTGGCGCTCAGGACAGCGGGTTGGCAAGCGATATATTAGCGATTTCATCAATGTTGTTGCACATGAAAATCGAGATGGGGGACTATACCTGGCAACTTACGGATATAGCGGCGATGTTTTTGAAGCATTGACGGAGGTTGACCGACAATCAATAAAATTAGGTGTTGACAAAAAGGTAATCTCTCTCTGCCGAACTTATATAAAAGCAGAGTCTGGGATCTGGTTGGCTCCATCAATGCTTTCTGATTTGCTATTTGAAGACGTACTGTGAAAACAGCAGCACAAACCCTGTGCGAGCTGACAGGCAAAAAAAAGGAGCACCCCGAGGGGCACTCCTTGACTTGTGATTCTGCCGTTAAGCAAGCGGGCAGCCTAGGGCAGCCACTCCAACACCGCTTCGTCTTTGGTGTTGGTGCGACGCGAGGGGGTAGCGCGGTCGAAGGTCATGTGGATGGCGCGAGTTTGCTCGCCATCGGCCGCTACCGCCATAATTGGATAGTCAATGTTGCCGTCTTGGAACGACATCTGGAACCGGAAGGTGCCGTCGGAGTTGAGCTTGATCGGCTGACCGCCAATGGTGACGGTGGCGTCAGGTTCGGTAGCGCCGTAGACAATCAGCTCAGCGTCGGCAATCAGCCAAAACTTGCGGGGGCGAATCGGGGGCGCAGAGGCGGAGAAGCCCGCCCCAGACATGGTGAGACCCGCTCCAGACATGGTGAGCTCGCCAAAGGCCCCCACCCCTGACATGGTGGGCACTTCACCCGGAATTGCCCACAGCCCCGCCCCGGAAGGAAACACGTAGGAGCTGACGGCCTTTTCGGGGGCCATAGAACCAGCCACGTGGGAACCCGGCACATGGGGCATCGAGCCAAACAGT
>JBBSLR010000019.1:0-14416 GCA_038255045.1 Phormidesmidales cyanobacterium | reverse complement strand
TGAGCAAACCTTCATCTCCATTCCCCATGGTTTCGTCTTCCCGCTTGAGTCGTCAAAAAGAAATCGTGGAAGTAGTGCTCGGCAACGGCTGGGACTACATGCGGCAGGTGCTGGTGGGCGGCAAGACCGACGAGCCAGAGATCCCGCCCCCGGCGGTGCTGCGCAACATTTTGACCGACCTGGGGCCGGTCTACGTCAAGCTGGGGCAGCTGTTGAGCACCCGCCCCGACCTCATGCCCCCGGCCTACATCGAAGAACTCAGCCGACTGCAAAGCACCGTCCCTGCCGTCGGCCCCCAGGAGATCGAGGCCCACATTCGCCAACACCTGGAGCGCCCCCCGGAAGAACTTTTTGAGCGGCTAGACTACCGAGCGATCGCCGCCGGTTCCATTGCCCAAACCCACAAAGCTATCCTCAAAGACGGTCGCCAAGTCGCCCTCAAGGTGCAGCGCCCCGGCATCGAGCGCCAGGTCGAACGCGACATGACCCTAATTCGCGACGTGGCCAAGCTAGTCTCGGTCACCCAGTTTGGCCAGCGCTACAACGTGGTCGAGCTGGCCGAAGAATTTGCCGATGCCATCAACACCGAGCTTGACTTCACCACCGAAGCCGCCTACACCGACCAGCTGCGCCGCAACCTGTCTAAGAGCACCTGGTATGACCCCAACCAGCTCGTGGTACCGCAGATCTATTGGGATCTGACCAACACAAAAATCATGACCATGGAGTGGCTGGAAGGCACCCCGCTGCTCAAGGCCGACCTACTGGCCGAAGATGCCCACAGCAGCACAACTGGCCTGCGGGCGGCGGCCACCACCCTGCTGTTTCGGGCTTTCTTTAAGCAGTACTTTGTGGATGGTTTCTTCCACGCCGATCCCCACCCCGGCAACATTTTTTACCTGGCCGATGGCCGCCTGGCCCTGCTCGACTGCGGCATGATGGGCCACATGGACCCGCGCACCCGCAACACCATGACCGAGATGGTGTTGGCGATCGTCAACTGCGACGCCCAGCGCTGCACCCAGCTCACCCTCCAGCTGGCCGAGCCGCTCAAACCGGTGAACCTATCGCGGCTAGAGAGCGACTACACCCGCCTGCTGGGCCGCTACTATGGCCTCAGCCTAGAGCAGATCAACACCGCCGAAATCTTTGGCGAGATTTTGGCGGCGGGCATTCGCAACAACCTGCGCTGGCCCGCCAACGTGGGATTATTCACTAAATCTCTGGCCAATCTGGAGGGGGCGGCCCGGCAGTTTAACCCTGGGGTAAACCTGATTGACGAGGTGCGCCCCCTGATGGCCGACCTGTTTCGCCAGCAGCTGGTGGGCGATGACCCCCTCCAGGCGCTGCTGCGTACGGGGCTAGAGTTTCGCAATCTCTCCCTGAGCTCGCCGCGCCAGTTTGGCTTTTTGCTCGATCGCCTCAGTTCTGAGCAGCTCAAGTTTAGCCTCAGCATTCAGGGGCTAGACGACCTGCGCCGCAGCATGGACGATGCCTCAAACCGCCAGGCTTTTAGCATTGTGGTGGCGGCGCTGATTGTTGGGGCGGCGATCGTATCCACCGGGCAACAGTCGCCCCAGGGGCAGATTCTCAGTATTGTCTTGTTTGCGTCGGCCAGTTTCTTTGGCCTGTGGCTGCTGTTTAGCATCGTGCGCCCCCGACGGCGACGGTAGATCAACGACAGTCAGATCACCCACAGTCAGGAGTTTGAATCGACTGGCTGACGCAGATCTGTTGGTGGCGGGTGCCATCCAGCTTGTACCCAGAGGGCGCGGGCCTCTTGAATAGGGCGATCGCCCCGGTAGCGGCTGTCGTTAACGTCGAGCCTCCCAGCGAACGGGGATAGATATGGTCGATGGTGAAGCGCGAGGTGCTAATTTTTTCGGGAGAGTGACAGTATTCACATAGACAGTTGGCCCGCTGGCGAACCTGCTGTTTGAGTACTGACGAGATAGACATTACTGAGCCAGCAGCAGGGAGTTGAGGTAAGTAAAGAGGCGATCAAGTTCGCCGATGGAGGTAAGTTCCTCCGACTCTTCAGAGGTGAGATTACCTAACTTATTTTTTTCAAGCAGTTCTTCTAGCCGATCTTGAAGGGCCTCGGTGAACTTGAAGAATCGTACGTTATCGACGATTTCTACCGTAATGCCAGTCTCTAGAACCGACTGGGGACTAACGACAACTTGAATCATGGGTGGATGAACGCAGGAAAAGTGACCGATCTGAGCTTTGCCTTAGTTCTATCTTATCCAGGGCATGGGGTTTAAGGTTCAAGGCACAGGGAGCCGACTGAGTCTTTGTCCCTAGTCTTTCTGGGCTTTGTATTTATCTTTAAATAGAGCCTGCTGAATTTTGTGATCGACGATGGGGGCCGGGTAGTCGCCGCGATCGCCCTCCCCGATCTTCCCCGTCACCAGCGCCCCCGTATCCACCGACCTCAGCGCTGGCACCCACTGGCGAATGTATTCGGCCTCGGCATCAAACTTTTGGGCCTGGCTGGCGGGGTTAAAAATCCGCAGGGGCTTGGGGTCCATGCCGCTGGAGGCGCTCCACTGCCAGCCGCCGTTGTTGGCCGACAGATCGCCATCCACCAGGTGCTGCATAAAGTATTTTTCGCCCCACTGCCAGTTGACGATCAGGTCTTTGGTGAGAAAGCTGGCCACGATCATGCGGCAGCGGTTGTGCATCCAGCCGGTCTCGTTGAGCTGGCGCATGGCGGCATCGACGATCGGGTAGCCGGTGCGGCCCTCGCACCAGGCGGCGAAGTGATCTTCGTTGTTTATCCAAGGAAAGTCTTTGAGCGGCTCGCGGTAGGGGCCGTCAGCTAATTCTGGAAAGAAATACATCACGTGCTGATAAAACTCGCGCCAGGCCAGCTCCTGCCGCCAGGTTTGCACATTGTCGCGGGTTTCGTCGCTGCGGCTGCGATCGTAGGCGGCCTCGGCGGCGGCCCACACGGTGCGAATGCCCACCGCCCCAAACTTCAGCGCCGCGCTCAGCCTAGAGGTGCCATCCACAAAGGGAAAGTTGCGCTGTTCGTCGTAGGTGGCAATGGCCCGGTCATCATCGCAAAATTCTTTTAGGCGCTCTAGGGCGGCTTGCTCCCCCGGCTCCATCGGGAAGCCGTTTTCCCAGGCAAAGCCCAGGTCCTCAGCGCTGGGGAGGTCAATACAACCGACAGCCTGAGCCGCTGCCGTTTGCTGATCACTTAAAGACTTCAGCCCCTCGGGTGGGGGCAGAGGGGCAGCCTTAGACTGCTTTACCCAGTTGCGCCAGAAGGGGGTGTAGACGGTGTAGGGGGCATCTGCCCCGGTGCGCACCGAGCCAGGTTCGTGGAGCAGCTGATCCCAAAAGGTGGTGCGAAACTCGATGCCCGCCCCCTTGAGCGCGTCGGCTACCGCCTGGTCGCGCTGGCGCGAGTAGGGCTCAACATCGCGGTTCCAGTAGATGGCAGCGGCCCCTAGCGCCTGAGCCAGGGCGGGGATCTTCGCGCGCGGGTCGCCCTGGAGAATGAGCAGTTGGCCACCCGCCTTGGCGTAGCTGTGTTGTAACGCCTCCAGACAGCCGATCATGTAGGCTACCCGCGCCGGGGCCACGTCGTCGCCCTTGAGAAGGCCGGGGTCAAGGCAGAATACGCCCGTGAGGTGGGAGGTGCGATCGCGCGCTGCCGCCAGCCCGACATTGTCGCCCAGGCGCAGATCGCGGCGATGCCAAAACAACAGTAAATCGGCCATGGATGCAGCCCACCCTCGCTCAGCAAACCGATTCAGTATAGCGACATTAGCCCTTTGGGTTGGGCAGCTTTTATCATGGGGCAGCACCCGTCCGCAGACGGCTCACCTTGCGGATCATTTTAAGGAGATCACCCATGCTGCAAAACAAGCAAATCATCATGCGCACCTTTAACGGCTACGTCGATTTTTTAGCTGAAAGCCAGCCAGCTCTGTCGCCCGACACAGCCTGTCAGGTAGCCGCCCTGCTCACCCAAGCCGAGTTCAACCTTCAAATGGCTGAAAACAGCCGCAAAGCATAGTTCTGAACGGCCTCGGGGGAGGAGAAAGGCGATCAAAATCAACGGCATCAGAATCACTGTGATCAGGGCAAGCTGAAGACCGGCCTGCCCTGTTTTTTATGGAGATTTCTATGGAAATTTCTGTGGAAATTCCTGGGGAGATGCATTTGAGCAAACATCATACCCACGGGCTACGCCGATGGCCACCATCCAGCGTTTAGGATCCTACAGGATATAAGCAAACCAATCCATTGTTTATCGGTTTGATTACGAATCCCGTTCAGCCAAAGGCGAAAAAGGCAAGACAGGCCTCAGGTTTTCCCGTAGTATCAAAGTTGTGTAAGGTCTGCTCAGAGCAAATCCTGGAATCGTTATCCCAAGGGTGTTCTGTAGCTTAAAGATCGACTGGTAATTTGTATTTGACGAGAGGATAGCACCATGGCAACCTTCAAAGTTACGCTGATAAACGAAACAGAAGGGCTCAACCAGACCATCGACGTTGATGACGATACCTATATTCTTGACGCCGCCGAAGAGCAGGGTCTAGACCTGCCCTACTCCTGCCGGGCTGGGGCCTGCTCCACCTGCGCTGGCAAAATCACCGCTGGCACCGTCGATCAGTCTGACCAGTCCTTCCTGGATGACGACCAGATTGGCGCTGGCTACGTACTGACCTGCGTTGCCTACCCCACCTCTGACTGCACCATCATGACCCACCAAGAAGAAGAGCTGTACTAAAGCTCTTGAGCACAACTAGCGCCAGATCTTTCTAGCGCTAGTTGTGCTACCCGTCGGTCTTCGACAAAACCAAAAAGCGCGGCCCAGATATCTAGGCCGCGCTTTTTGGTGTCTGGGCTGACTGGATCTGGTGGATCTGGAACTGTCCCACAGCAAAACTCCAGTGCGTAGGATGGGCAAAGGGCCTCGCCCGTGCCCATCGTTAGACATTTATACCGATGGGTACGTAAGCTTTGCCCATCCTACGATGGGTATGTTCTGATCCAGAGACCACCTTAGATAGAGTTTATTTAGCCGCTGCTATGCACTGATCGACCAGCGCCGCCACCTTGTCGACGTTTTGCCAGCCCAAAATCTCGGTGACTTTCTTCTCCAGATTTTTGTAGGAGCGGAAGAACTCGGCAATCTCGTCGAGCCGATGGGGAGCGACATCTTCCAGCGACTTGACGTGGCTGTAGCGGGGGTCTTCGGCGGGCACGCAGAGAATCTTTTCGTCGCGATCGCCGCCGTCGATCATCTCCAGCATGCCAATGGGCCGCGACGCAATCACGCAGCCGGGGAAGGTGGGTTCATCCATTAGCACCATGCCGTCGAGGGGGTCGCCATCGTCGGCCAGGGTATTGGGCACAAAGCCGTAGTCGTAGGGGTACTTAACCGACGAAAACAGCACGCGATCAAGAATAAAAGCGTTTAGGTCTTTGTCAAACTCGTACTTATTTTTGCTGCCGCCGACAATTTCCACCAGCACATTAATCAGTCCAGGCTCGGGCTGGGCTGGAATACGGGATAGGTCCATAACGCTACTCCAATAGATAAAATTTTGAATTTACAGAAACAGGGGCGGGCCTGAACCCTAGGGCGCACCGCAAAGTACAGCCGCCAGGCTACAGCACCTCCCTTCCGACATAGTATTTTACGGGGCAGCGGCCCCCTTTCCGCACAGTCGGAGCAATTGCCCCTGAACTCAGGCCCTAGGTCAGGGGCAATTGCTCAGGAGACAGTATCGCTAGCGTCGCTCTGCGCCACCGCTTTAGTTTGTACTCTGACCAGAGTGGCTCATCCTATCGCCCCGCCGCCGCTGGCACCGTAAAAGTGGGCGATCGCTCGAGTTCTGCTGTAGCCGATGAAAAGTGGGCGACCATAAACAGCGGCAAAGTTAGGGTCAAGATCGCAACTAACACGCCCAAAACATTGGCTGAAGGACTAGGGGGTTCCCCCGGAGGGGTATCAGGTTGACTGGCAGAATCCATACAGAGAAATAACAGAGTGCAACAAGGGAGCGCTGGCTAGGGTGAGGCAAGGCCCAAAGGCCTAGGCCCCAAAAGCCCAGACAATCCCGGTAGATCCAACCATCGTCGGTGGCCTCAGCTGAGGCCACCGCCATCGTGTGCCTATCATGGATGAGATTATCGACGACATCGAGGTGGAAAACAGTTCCATCACAACTATATGCAAGGTTATAGCAATCAATCCATGACATTGATCACCCCTAAGACTTAACCTTTAGGTCAGATTTAGCCTATGGACAGCGTTGGCCTACAGGTTTAAACCAGTTCTGAATCTAGCATTCCCGACCGTTTACGGAAATTACGGATCTTACTCTGGGTAGCCCTACTCCCCACTCCCTACGCCTTCTCCTCCAACAGCTGCCGAATCGCCCGCAGCTCCTGAAGCATCTGCCGCATCAGGTCGTGGGTCAAGGTCTCCTCCGGGGGCTGCACCTGAATGGTGGGGTGTAGCCCCAGCACTTCTTCGGCGAACCGGCGCACTTCCTGGGGGCGAAACTCTAGGGCGTCGTCTTTGTCGCGGCGCAGCTCGGGGTTGAGCTTGGTTTGGTCGTAGGGGGGGTTGAGCAGGTCGGGGGCGGTGTTGGCGTAGCGGTATACCGAGGCCCGCGAACGATTGAGATACTTTTGCACCGCTTCTACAGACAGCAGCATGCCCTCTGATGCCGCTCCGGTGCTGCTGTAGGTAGAAGACGTAGACGAAAGGGGGGCAAAGGGCGGTTCGGGGATCATGGCGCAGGGGGTAGCAAATCTGTGGCTACTTTACCAGGTTCATACTGACCCGGTGCGGCTTGTAAAAGACCGTGGCTATGGGCGATCGCACTTCGGTAAGGTGTGCTACAACCTTGGCAGTGTTGACGAAGGCATTGGTGTGAAGCGCGATCGCAAACAGATTCAACGGCAAACTCGGTGGCGTAACCTGTCGAGCTTAGCCGTCGTCATGTTTGGCGTCGGGGTCATAGCTGGGCTAACCGCATCGCGCTGGTCACCGACCCCGGCTCCCGGCGCTGGGGGTGATATTTCCCCAGCCCTGCAGCTGAGCCAGGTGCCCCAGCCCCTGATGTTTAACGGTCGTCCTCAACTCGACCCGCTGCCCAGGTTTGAAGAAGTCTGGGAATGCCAGGTGGCCGTCATCGGCGGCTCGCTGGGGGGCGTAGCGGCGGCGGCCCACGCCATGGCCACCGGAGCCACCACCTGCCTGATCGAGGTCGCCCCCTGGCTGGGCGGGCAGGTCAGCTCCCAGGGGGTGTCGGCCATCGATGAGTCGCTGCGCATGCGCCAGGCCAACAACTTTGCCCCCAGCTGGCTGCGGTTTCGCCAGCTGATCACGCAGCAGGTGACCACCCTGCCCGCCTGGAGCCCCGGCGGCACATCGCGGGCGGTGACCGATATCAACAGCTGCTGGGTGGGGGCGCTGTGTTTTCCCCCCGAGGCGGGGGCCAAGGCGGCGGCGCAGTTTTTGGCCGACACCAACCCCAGCGCCCCGGCCAGCCGCTGGGCCACCATGACCGCTTTTAAAGGGGCTGAGTTTGACGCCACCGGTCGCCGCATTACGGCGGTGTACGGGGTGCGGCGCGCTGCCAAAACCCCCGGCGCGCTGCCCAAGGGGCGGCTCTCGACCGAGCTGGCCGAGTGGTATAGCTGGTCGCCCACCGCTGAGTACGACAAAGTGCCGGTAAAACTCCAGCCGCCGCCGGGGCAGCGGATGCTCGTGATCGACGCCACCGACACGGGCGAGCTGGTGGCCTGGGCCAGGGTGCCCCACCGCCTGGGGTCTGAGTCTCAGGCCACCACTGGCGAACCCAACGCCGCCGCCTTTGACAACCCCGACTGCACTCAGGCGTTTACCTACCCTTTCGCCCTCGCCATTCACAATGACGGGGGCGAAAGCCTAGCCGCCCTGTCACGGTTAGAACCTACCTACGGTCTCCACGAGCACCGGGCGGTGTATGACCTGGAGGGCTTTCCCTTTTTCTCAGGCAAAAGCGTATTCCACTACCGACGCATTGTCAGCCAAACCCGCAACAACCCCTACACCGGCACCCCCGCCCCCGGTGACATCTCGATGATCAACTGGAACCGGGGTAATGACTGGAACTGGATGGACTCGCCTCTGGTGCTGAAAGATGTCGATTTAGAAGCCTCTGGGCAGTACAAAAACTGGATGGGGGGGCTGTCCCAGTCGGCGCTCAAGTTTGGCGAAGAGCACGCTTTGATGTTTGCCCGCTGGCTGCTCGAAACCCAGACGGGCTACCCGCTGGCCTACCTCTACGGTGCCGACAGCCCCATGGGCACGCTCTCGGGGCTCAGCATGGTGCCCTACTTTCGCGAGGGGCGACGGATTGTGGGTCGCAATGCCTACGGCCAAGCGGAGTTTATGATTCGCGAAAACGATCTGCGGATTGGCTTTCCTGAGCAGCGTGATTTTAGCGCCACCGCCGTGGGCCTCACTCACTATGCGATCGACATCCACGGCTGCCGCTACCGCAACTGGCAGCCCTCCGGCGACGCGGTCAGCGCCCCGGCCTCAGAGCCTAAGGTCAGGCCCGTGCAAATTCCCCTAGAGAGCCTGATTCCCCAGGGGGTCGACAACCTGCTGATTGGCGGCAAGGCCATGGCCGCCACCCACATTGCCAATGCTTCGACCCGCGTTCACTACGGCGAGTGGCAGGCTGGGGCGGCGGCGGGGGTCACCGCTGGCTGGCTGATGTCACCCGATACGCCGATCCACGACCCCGCGGAGGTGATCCCCAGCGGCTACATGGGGGTCTTGCAAGAAACAATGCACAGCCAAGGGCTCAGAACCCGCTGGTGAGGCCAGGGAGAGTTCAGAATTTACTCTGCCCAGGGTAGCCCTAGAAACGTTTTGACCCACCCCCACCCGGTCGGGGTGAGTGGAACTGCTTTACCAGGGACTTTCCTGCTCCCGGACTCATGTTGGCATAGACCGATTCCGTGGAGCAGCCAAATCTATCCTGGGGCTTAGGTCAATGTTACGTTTTTTTACTACAGTAAGAGAGAAATTATTCCAGAATCCGCCGTGCTGCCATTGATAGTCCTTGAGACGTTGGTTTCACCCTTTAAATTTTGGCATGAGGGTATTCACCAAGGGATGCTCTATCGCAATGATTTTTACGAGCATTTCCATCAGTTTGCGGCCACCGAGCGCATGGCCGCCTACGACAAGGCTACCGAAGCAAGCAATCGCGGCTTGAAAGTATGCGTTACTGTCTCTCAGAGCCATTACACCGTCTGGATCGAAATGCGATCGCGCCTAGAGCTACAGGGCAACGCCAAGGCATCGGCTGACTTAGCAAACCATGACCTAGCCGCAGCTTAGAAAGGCTTTTTCTGGGCCGCAGGCGGAGGGTTAAACAGCGCAAAGACCTGACGACAGCAGCGTCGCAGCCGTTCGCGACAGGTGGGGTCGGGGGTAATTTCGCCCGTAAAAGCCCAGTTATCAATGGTCGATAGACCCCAGCGCTTGCCCCGGTGGTCAAAACCGGCCAGATCGAGGCCAATGACTCGGCGTTCTTCTGTCTCAGAGTCGGTATACAGGCGAATTTGCACCAGCAGACTGCGGCACTGAAACAGGCGACTCACCCCCGGAAAGTGAAACCCCAGGTCAATGGAGTCGGGATCGACCCAGTCGCGGGTATCGGGATCGTTCGCCCAGGGTTTAAGGTCGGCCCGTAGGTCAGGCAACTCGGCCTTAAACAGGCCCACCACGGCGGCAATCTTGCTGGCAAACTCGATGCTGTTAGCCTGTTCTGCTGCGTTCACGCGATCTGCAACGGGAATGACTGAGCTTTAAGCATAGACTAGCGAACCCGTTGCAACCGTTAGCTGGGTCACGCCTAGCTCAACTTTGCTGTAGCAAACACCCCAACAAGCGGGTTTGCCCTAGCGAACGGGCGCTACGACCCCACGGCACAGGTCGAGCATGCGGTGGTCGTTATCGCTGAGGGTGTCGATGGCGCTAAAGCCATCGAGGTTGAAGGGCACTAGCTCCCCAGCGGTCTCGCCAGCAGCCACAACCGGCCCCTCGGCTAGGGCGATGCTGTAGGAGTAGGCCTCTTGGTCATAGCTATTAATAATCGTCATGGCCACCTCAGTGCCCTGCACCTGACCGTGGAAGCAGTCAAAGGATGAGCTGGGGTAGTAGAGTGCGCCGTAGACGCGATCGCCGGTGCGCTCCATCACCACGTAGCCCTGACCAATCTGGTCGGGCTGAGCCGTTTGGCCAAACAGGTAGCGCTCAGCTACGGGCTGCACGGGCGCCGCTTGGGCGACATCCAGCGGTTCAACCGCCCGGGCTGGGGCAGCGATGCCCACAGCGGTCAGAGCAGCACCGGCTATCAGCATTGATGCCAGAGAGGTGCGATCGCGCTTTCTTCCCTGGCTCAAAAATGGTTTTACCAGGGCAGAAAACAGCTTGGATTGAACAACCCTAATACCCATTCTATTTACCCCCTTTCAATTTAATTTTTTAGTCCTGCAATCCCGGCCTGAGAAGCTTAGCTGTGGCTGTCGCTAGGTGCTTCTAGGGCTTGGTGCTGCGGCCTTTTCAAACGTTCAGGCACAATTTCAAGTTAGTAGAATTAGCCTACCTAACTCACGCTTCAGCCACGAACCGTAACAACTCTTCGCTAGTGAAAAAGCTAGGGTTGTTGCCCGGCCAATCGGGCAGAGTTGCTGCCATTGGCCTAGGGAGTCAGCGGGCAAAATCAACGGTTGATTTGCCGATAGGTCTAGTTTTATGCGATCGCCCGAATTGTGCATCCTCCTCTAGACCAGCTTTGCAACTGGTTGCCATCGGCGGGGGTGCCTAGATTAGGCTCAGATTGGGCTGTGGAGACTCTGGTAGTCAGGGTAAACTCATGGGTAGAACGTGGTTTTTAGAGGTCTAGACAATGGCGATGGAGGGTTCCTCCACTTCCTTTGACGACGTGCGGGTGCGCCTCAAGCTGCTGCTATTTATCGACAAGCGGCCCAGCCTGGCCCGACAGGTGCGTCAAATTAAGCAGTATTTGAAAACCCTAGAGACCCATTTTGAGTTCAATCTAGACGTGATCGACATTGGCGATCAGCCCTACCTGGCCGAGCACTATAAGCTGGTTGCCAGCCCGACCCTGATTAAACTTGCCCCCGCTCCGCAGCAGATGCTGGCCGGCAGCAATATCGTCAATCAGCTCGAGCGGTGGTGGCCCAAATGGCAGGAAGAGCACCTGAATGGCCTTAGTCTGGCCGATGCCGATGCCGATGCCAATCTCGATACCACCGCCACCCCACCTCCGGCCCCAGAGGAGCCCTTTACCTACTCCGCCGAGCTGATGAGGCTGTCGGACGAGATCTTTCGGCTTAACCAAACCCGCGAGGAGCTTGAGGCCCAGCTGCGCTTCAAAGATCGCATCATCGCCATGATGGCCCACGATCTGCGCAACCCCCTCACCGCCGCCTCCAACGCCGTCGAAACCCTTGAGCTAGGCTACGCCCCCGACCAGACCCGCCACCTCACCCTCAGCCCCGAACTCACGGGCCAGCTGCTGAAGCACGCCAAAACCCAGATCCGGGCCATCAATCGCATGATTACCGACATTCTCAAAGCCGCCCGAGGCGCTTCTATGGAGCTGCAAATCGTGCCCCAGGAGCTAGATCTGCCCACCCTCTGCCTAGAGGTGATCGACGCCTTTCAAAACCGCCTCCAGGAGAAGCAGCAGACCCTCACCGCCGAAATTCCCCAGGATCTACCGACGGTCTATGCCGATGGCACCCAGGTCAAGCGCGTGATCACCAATTTGCTCGACAATGCCATCAAGTACACTCCAGAGGGCGGCCAGGTTTCTGTGGTGGCGCTCCACCGCACCACCCAAAAGGTGCAGGTGGCGATCGCCGACACCGGCCCCGGCATTCCGGCCGAAAACCGCGACAAGATTTTTGAAGAAAGCTACCGCCTCCAGCGCGATGTCACCCAGGAGGGCTATGGGCTGGGGCTAGCGCTCTGCCAGCGCATCATCCGCGCCCACTACGGCCAAATTTGGGTCGACTCCGCCCCTGGCGAAGGTAGCTCGTTCTACTTCGTCCTGCCCGTTTATCGAGCCTAAGCCCCATGGCAAAGCGTTTTTTGCACCAGCTCCGCCCCGCCCTCTGGGCCAGAAGTCTGGCGGTCTACGGCAGCGGTCGCCTCTGGCAAGAGGTCGGGTATCAGGCGGGGCGATCGCGCTGGGCAGAGGTGGGGGCGGCGATCGCCTTTCTCTGGCTGCTCGGGTTCCTCGGCCTCAGCTTTGGGCTGCTGCAGCTAAATCAAACCTCTGCTCTGCCCCTGGGGATCCTAGGCCCCGCCCGTGAACTGCAAAGCATTTTGGCCATAGCAAATCCCGTCGCTAACAATTCGGCCCCTAGTCTATGGGGCCTGGGCGGAGTGGGCCTAGGGGCCTGGCTTTGCCTGGTGGGCGGCACCCAAAAGCTCATCCAGCTAGTGGGCACAGTTTACAGTAGCGGCGCTTCTCAGCCCGCCGACTGGCGCAGTCGGCTGCTGCCCTGGGGTTTGACAGCTTTAGGACTGGGGATCACGGGCCTAATCTTTGCCGTTATGGATCGGGGAGCCAGCGTCGCCCAGCCTGGCCTAGCCCAGGGGATGGGGCTGCTGGGGCGATGGCTGCTAGCCCTAGGAATTGTAGCCCTGGGAGTGGGGCTTATGTATCGCTTGATCCCCAGGCGATGGCCACCCGGGCAACCCCTATGGCCTGGAGTAAGAATGGTTATTATTTTTGGGCTGGGGCTGCTGGGGCTGCGGCAGTGGGGGGTGAGCTGGCTGGTGCGCCAAGACCTAGCCTACGCACTATTGTTAGTTCTAGGGCTTAACCTGCTGATCCTGTACGGATTAATTCTGCTGGCACCTGTGGGCGCTCAGATTAACGTCAGTACCCTGCGCCACCGGGGGTTACCTGACCGACCCTGGGGTGTGCCCGCCGCTGCGCCACCGCCCCCTTCCTTTGACTCTTTTAAAATCAAGCGCCGAGAATAGCGAGAGCGCAGCTACCCCAGCCCACCCCCGAAACCCACTCCCGAAACGGCTTACCGAATTCGCTGAAGACTGCTGACAATACCCAGACCAAAGCAGAGCAAAATCAGCAGCCAGATCACCAGACCTGGCACAAAGGCCAGTACTGACAGGCCCCGTAAAATCCACAGGATGGCCGTTAGCCCCAGGACAGCTAAAAATGCCTTAGTTAGCGGTTGTAGCGGATAGCGACGACGGCCCATAGCAGCAGTGACTCCGTTTGTGAAGCTCTCACCCGGCTAGGGGAGAATACTGAGGCGGTTGGTGAAAGCACCGTAATGATACTACAGTCCCCCATCCACCCCAGCTATATCCAACGTTAAATAGAAAAACCGGCGCGGTGGGAGTAGCATTGGCCCACTGACCTGACGGGTAGAGGGCAGCGTGACCATAAAGTCGTTGGCGATAGGCTGATAGCCTAGTTCGGGCCAAGGCTGCCCCAGAGCACCGGTCAGGTTATCGTTCCTGGCTTCACGGTCAGATCGAGTTGTTAGGAGGAGTGGATCGATGGTGATTAGCAAAGCAGAGGTGAGCCAAGAGGCTAAAGCGGCAAACAATTTTTTGGCTCAGTTCTCTCCGGGCGATCAGATCGCCCTGCTGCGGGGCGATGTGCTGCTGACTTCTGAGCCTAAACAAGACGGTGGCTCGGTAACGGCCCACATGTACGTGCCCCTGGCGCGGCCGCAGATTTGGCCCCAGGTGACCAACTACAGCTGCTGGACCCAGTACTTTCCTAACATTGTGCACAGTGAGGTGCTGGAGACGATCAAAACCAGCACCCAGCGCTATCGGCGGCTGTACCAGGTGGGTCGCAAGGGGTTTATGATGCTCACCGCCCGAGTAGAAATCTATCTGAAGGTGGCGGAAACCCTCTGTGAGAGCATTCAGTTTCGCCTTGAGCAGGGCACCTTCTCCCACTTTGCCGCCGATTTGCACCTGCAAGACTTTAACCAGGGCACGCTGTTGACCTATTCAGTCCAGGCAGCACCCACGATTCCGGTGCCAGCATTTCTGATTGAGCAGGCGATTAGAATCGACCTGCCCGGCAATATGAAGCAGATGAGACGGGTACTGTGCGATCGCTACAGCGTGGCACAAGCGTCGTAGGGTTACGGCAGCATCTGCCCAACTCGCTAGCAGTAGCGCTCCACAAAGGCGCGCCCGGCCGACATGGCGGCGCTGCTGGTGGTGTAAAATGTGCCGTCGCTCAGCACATCTAGATCGGGTTTGACGATCCAGCATTGGTAGCCCCGGTCTTTATTGTGGCTGACGCCAATAATCCAGCCGGTCATCGCCGAAATTTGCACAATGGAATCC
>JBBSLR010000018.1:0-14491 GCA_038255045.1 Phormidesmidales cyanobacterium | reverse complement strand
GGCCGAGCGCCTCAGCCTGGGCTTGCCCCCGGCCCCGGTCGTGTTTGAGAGCGTCTACCCGCTCTACGGTATTTCTGACATTCGCGGGTCGTCAGATGAGCGCAACCGGGCGATTCAAAAAGATCTGCTGACCCAGTTTCGCCTGGCCCTGGCGGTGGTAGAAGCGACGGGGGCGGCGGTGAGCAACGCCCTAATTGGTCAGCTGGCCCTCGATTTGGCTGACCACATTACGGCCCTAGAAAACGGGGTGACGGTGGACTCTGAGGTGACGTTGCTGCGCTACCTGCAAGGTGAGGTGGAGCTGCACTTTGAGTACTTTGCCCAACACAGCGCTGAGGCCGAGACGGCGATCGCCCGATACAAAGGGGCCATCGACCCCGACCACGCCTGCGTCTACACCGCCCGCGCCGTCTATGATCGCACCATCGGCCACATCAACGGGCTGCTGCGCGACACCTGGAACCAGTGGCAGCAGTCGATGCAGGCGATTACGGCCCACTACTGCGATCTAGAGGCCACCGACGGTATCGACCACATGATCTACGCTGGCAAGGCGATCGACACCAGCTTTACCGATTTCCAGCTCAAGTCGCTGCGCTATGAGCAGCTGCGGGCGGTGTGCGACTGCGCCCGCAAGGGGTTTGCTCTCAAGGCCACCTACGACACCGATATGACCATCACCCACCTGGTGCTGGTGCAGGCTTTTACCGTAGATATCGTCCACGATGAGACCACCGAGCGTCTGTTTGACGTGCGGGGCACCCGTGACACCCGCTACGAAATCGTCAAAAAGCGCATCGACAAAGCCTGCGACGCCGAAACTGGAGGGCGCATTACCCAGCCCGGCATGCTGACGGTGGTTTACTCCACCGGTGAAGAGTGGCAGGAGTACGAGCGCTACCTGGGCTACCTGCACCGCGAGGGCGTTGTGGCGAGCGATATTGACCAGGGTACGGTGGAACCCCTGCAGGGGGTCAGCGGCCTCAAGTTTGCTCGGGTGCAGGTGAACCCGGAGTAGGGGTTTCACGAAAAAGGGATCGGGTCTCTGGGTGAATATCCAAGCGTTGCTGGACAACCCCACAGAGACCCGGTCCCTAAAACCGCGAAATAGTTTTATCTGTTTTGTAGTCCTGGAGGTAGGCCTCGACCACTTTCTACCTGGCGCTGTAGACCCGTGGGGAGTCCGCGCCCGCTGTCAACCTGACGCTGTAGTCCAGGGGGCAGGTTTTGGGGGGTTCCAGTGTTTTCCTGGGCCACAGGGCTATGGGGAGACAGACTTTCCTGCTCCTCTGTTGCAGAGGTTTCTACAGTGACAGAGGGCGATTCAACCTGGGGCGCTGGCTCCTGCACCATCGGCGCGCTGGGCTGAGGACGATGCCCCCGCCCCTGTCCAGGGCGAGCCTCTGCGGCGGTGGCAGCGAAAGCAGCGGTAGCTAGAACGCTGAGAACAACCAGGGCAAAATGCGATCGCGAGGCCATAACAGTCATCCTTACTTTCTTACTTTTGCTGAGTGACGAGGTTGGCAGCAAATCAGTCGTGGGAAGGATGCTGCCTATCTCTCTAGAGTACTCAGGGACTGGTAGCCTCCGTCATCTGTGGATCTACCCTATCCATCCCCTGCCTCTCAACAATTTCTCAGAATGCACTCACAGGGGTCTCAGTCGCACCGAGTTTAGTGATGACAAGGTTGGTGTTGGTAAGTTTTCCATTGCCTAACCGTAGTTTTGTTGCCAATTCAGAGGGCTTCTTAGGCCCGTGACGATAACGCTGCTGTACTCTTCTTCCAAGGATGCTATGAAGATTCAATATTTGGCGGCCCTGCTGGCCTCTTCTACTCTGACCGTTGGTGCTATGGCGCTGCCCAGTACCGTGAGTTCTGTCTTTGCGGCCCCCTGTGCCGGAGCCGCTGGAACCGTAAATCCCTGCGCCAGTGCCAATCCCTGTGCCAGCGCCAATCCCTGTGCCAGCGCCAATCCCTGCGCCAGCGCCAATCCCTGCGCTAGCGCCAATCCCTGTGCCAGCGCCAATCCCTGCGCTAGCGCTAATCCCTGCGCCAGCGCCAATCCCTGTGCCAGCGCCAATCCCTGTGCTGGGGCTGCTAACCCCTGCGCCGGGGCAGATGTAGTCAGCGCCACTGAGCCTCCCCATGCCGAGGTCTACGTGGAGTCTTCCAGCAACCTGGCGATCCGTGGTGCCGACCCGGTAGCTTACTTCACTGAGGGAGAAGCGGTACCCGGCGATGCCGCCTACCAGTACACCTGGAACGGTGCAACCTGGCAGTTTGGCAGCGCCCAAAATCGGGCTTTGTTTGCGGCTAATCCTGAAGCCTATGCGCCTCAGTACGGCGGCTATTGCGCCAAGGCTATGAGTGAAGGGAACCTAGCTTCGGTCGATCCCCGCGTGTGGACTATTGTGGACGGCAAGCTTTACCTCAACTACAGCACCGATGTGCAGCAGCAGTGGGTACAGGATATTCCTGGCAATATCGCTAAGGGCGATGCCAACTGGCCCAGCGTATTGACCGTGAAGACCTTCTACGAAAACGTAGTGTCTTGGGCACAGTAGCGCCCTGGGCTAGGGGTTGATTAACTGACAACTCTCCCTCCCCCGGCAGCAGGCAATAACCTGGGCCGGGGTTTCTTGTAGGGAAGGCTATAGAGGGTTTTTAGCAGCGGGCCGACACCGCTGATCGTCGCCAAGGGGATAGGCCGAGTCGTAGCGATCGCCGCGCTTGCCAAACAGCTCGTAGCGGCGATCGCGCACAAAGGCATAGACCTGATCGCCCATCTGCTTGGCCCCCGGCATTGCTCGGTAGGCCTGCACGAAGGGGCTGCCCAGGGGCAGCAGCCGACCTATTTCTTCGGCGGCGGCGCTGCCCTGCCAGCGGTGATCGGGAGCTTGCCGATCGATTAAAATCATGCCCGCCTCGCAGTCGCTGGGGGTAATGCCGTAGCGGGCCAGGGTGGGGCTATCTTGCATGGGCACGTACTGAAACTGTGCGCCCTGATCGACCGATTCCAGCCCCCGCACCAGAGTGACGCAGAGGTTACAGTTACCGTCGTAAATTACACAGTACATAGTAGTATGGCTACTGAAAGGTCGTCACCTTCATCTTAACCACCTGTTCCTGGAGTTTCTGGCCTGCGGCAGCTCAGCTAGGTTCCTCATTTTTGCGACTCGGTTTTTGCAGATTGGCTTGCTGTTCAGCGACATTTCTAAAGTCAGCCAGCCTGAGGCCAGAGGCATAGATTTAGGCTCTCTAGAGCGTCGAGTTATTGTTGTGTAAGGCAAACGGCAGCTTCCTAAGCAATGGCTCAGCGCTCTGGGAAAAGATTGTCTATAACAATGCTTTAGACGGCTTTAAACGCTTAACATCGAGTACCCGCAAGCGGCGAATCAGTAGTTTGAATAGGGTTATGGGTAGCCTTAGCCACCCATAACCCGGTGCATTTACTCCGGCAAACCCAATGGTTGTAAAAAGACTGATCGATGGGCGGTTTCAGTTCATTCGAGTCGTCAGCACTAAGGCCTACACCAAGACCTACCTGATGACCGATCACAGCGATGCGGCCAAGGCCAAGTGCATCGTTAAGCATTTACAGCTGCCCGCCCACAACGCCATCACGCTCAAGTTTCTCAACGATTTGCTGGCCAAGCGGGTCAATTTGCTCAAGCGCATGGGCAACCACGATGCGATCGCCCGCAACCTGGCGGTGGTGCAAGAGGGGCAAGACTTTTACTGGGTGCGCGACTATGTGCTGGGGGAGCCGCTTTGGGCCGAGCTAGCCGAGGGCAAACCCAGGGCCGAAATCGAGGTGCGCGACTTTCTCATTGAGGGGTTGGGGGCTTTAGACCTGATTCAGCGCCACGGCATTGCGCACCAAAACCTGCATCCCAACAATCTGATTCGCCACCGCGACCGAGGTCACCTGGTGCTGGTTGATTTTGGCCTCATTCAAGATACCGCCGCCCCCGAGTCAGGCCTTAGCGCCAACGGTAGCGCTGTCGCCAATGGCCCGGCCTCAGCCTATTTGCCCCAGCCCCAGCATCGACAGTACACGCGCTTTGCCGCCGACCACTTTGCCCTGGGCATGATTGCGGTGCAAATCGCCACCGGTCTGTCTAACGAGGCGATTCCCCGGCTCAGTCAAGACGATTTTTTGGCCCAGGTCAAGCTTCAGCTCGACGAATGCTCAACCCTGGATGAACCCCTCAAGGCCATTGTGCTCAGAATGGTGTCGCCCCAGACCGAGGCGCAGTTTCACCAGGCCAAAGATATTTTGGTGGCCCTGGCCGACGTGGGGACAGCCCCTGCCAACGGGTCTACCCCCGGCCCCACCGCCCCACCCCAGGAGAACGATGCCATGGAACCTGAGCGTCGATCAGCGGCGGCGGCGGGGCAGACCCCGGCCCGAGTCACTAGCGTGCTAGGTCAACCCAGGGTTTGGCTAGGGGCCGGAATAGCCCTAGCGCTGTTGGCGGTCGGAGGCACATTTTTGCTGCGCTTCCCCCAAATGATCGCGGTCAACAACCTGCTCAAGCAGGCCGCAACAGCCCAGCAGATGGGCCAAAAGAACGACTCGCTGAACTACCTCAACCAGGCGCTAGACCTGAAGCCCGACCACGGCAATGCCCTGGCCCAGCGCTCTAACCTGCTGTGGGAAAATGGTCAGTCAGAAGCAGCTCTGAAAGATGTCAGCAACGCCATTCAGGCTGAGCCTGGCTCGGCGGCTCTGTACTATCAAAGGGGAAACCTGCGCTTTCGCCTGGGGGATTTGCAGGGGGCGATCGCCGACTACAGTGATGCCCTCCAGCGCCAAGACACCTATGTCGATGCCCACGTTAACCGGGGCAGCGCCCGCGCCGATCTGGGCGACGAAGCCGGGGCTGTGCAAGACTACACCGCCGCCATCAACCTGGCTACCGACCCTGAGATCAAAGCCGTCGCCTACCTCAACCGCTGCCTGTCGATCTCCAATATGGGCGACCAAGCCGCCGCCCTCGGCGACTGTACCGAGGCGGTCAACCTGCGCCCCAACAACAGCCTCGCCTACGAAAACCGAGGTTTGGTGAAGCGCAGGTTAAACGATTTTCAAGGGGCAATTCAAGACTTTACGATCTCGATTCAAATTAATGCGGGCAGCCCAGAGCCTTACTACAACCGGGGGCTCACGCGCCAAGATCTGGGCGATACTGCCGGGGCCATGAACGATTTTAACCAGACGATTCAGCTCAACCCCAACCATCCCTTCGCCTACTACGACCGGGGTCTGCTCCATGCGGAACTGGGGGATTTAGAACGCGCGATCGCTGATTTAGAGACCGTGGCCAGCGCCTGCCTAGACGTCAGCCGCCTGGGCTGCTTCGACGACGCTCAGTACCAGCTAGAACAACTCCGGGCTGCCCAGGGCGATCGCCCTTAGCCGAGCACCCCTCGACGTCCGGTGCCGCGACCACTGGGCCGCGTATAGGTTCTAGCGATGGTAGCTTCGGCCACTTCAGACACCTCAGTTCTGACAGAAGATAGGGCAGATGCCGATGGCCTAGGCGAAGCCAAATAGCCCGCGCCAATGACGCTGACCGTAGCCACAACAGCCAGCTCTACAGAGAAACGATGCCGCATGATGGTATTCCAAATCTGGACAGTTACCTTTTCTCTGCAACTGAGGAAAATCCAGACTTTTTTGAGGCTTTCAGTTAACGAATTGGTAAACGATTTAACAGATTCTTGAAGATTGAGCAGAAAAGCGGCTTAGCGAGCTTCTACGGTTGACGCCCTGCGCCCGCGCGACTAGCTCTGTGAATGTACACTGTATACAGCTTTTTCTTTATAGTGAAAGGGGCGACGATGGCATCCTGGGCGGGGGCGTGGGATGGTCTCAGGTGACGTGCCTTAGGGATCGCCATTCAGGCATCACAACCCCAAATATCGCAACCCCAAATATCGCAACAGCTAGGAGAGGCAAATGTACAACCTAAAGGTGGTGATTATCGGAGCCGGTATTGGCGGCTTAACCACGGGGATCGCCATGGGCCAGGCAGGCTACCAGGTCGAGATTTATGATCGCGCCCAGGAGCTGCGCCCCGCCGGGGCCGGCATTTCGCTCTGGTCAAACGGGGTCAAGGTGCTCAACCGGCTCGGGCTAGGCGAAAAGCTGGCGGCCATCGGCGGCGAAATGAACGCGATGGAATACCGCAGCCACAGCGACGAGTCGCTTAGCTATGTCGATCTGCGACCGCTGTTTGAGCAGGTGGGCCAGCGCCCCTACCCGGTGGCCCGCACCGACCTGCAAACGATGCTGCTAAATGCCTTTGGCCCAGAGCAGGTGCACCTGGGCATGAACTGCGTCGGGGTCGAGCAAGACGACCACACCGCCACCGCCATCTTTGAGAACGGCGATCGCATTAGCGGCGACCTGGTGGTGGGTGCCGACGGCATTCACTCGGCGGTGCGGGTTAATGTGGTGGGCCACGGCGTCAATCGCCGCTACGCCCGCTACGTCAACTGGAATGGCCTGGTCAAGGCCGACCCTGAGCTGTGCGAGAAAGACCTCTGGGTGCTCTACGTGGGTGACAGCAAGCGAGCCTCGATGATGCCGGTGGGGGGCGATCGCTTGTATTTCTTCTTTGGTGCGCCCATGGCCGAGGGCACCCAGGTTGAACCGGCCCATCGCCAAGACGAGCTGGCCAAAATTTTTCAGGGCTGGCCCGCCCCGGTGCAAAAGCTGATTGAGGCCCTTGACCCAGAGCAGACCAACCGCCTAGAAATTGGCGACATTGACCCCTTAGATCACTTGGTGCAAGGCCGGGTGGCCCTGCTGGGCGACTCGGCCCACGCCACCACCCCCACCCTGGGCCAGGGCGGCTGCCAGGCGATCGAAGATGCCGTAGTGCTGACCCGCTACCTGACCACCACCAACATTGGCGTAGCCGACGCCCTCAAACGCTACGAAGCCGCCCGCAAAGACCGCACCGCCGACCTGGTGATGAAAGCGCGCAAGCGCACCAGCACGATCTACGGCTACGTGCCCGAGGCCACCGAGCAGTGGTACGCCGATCTTAAGCAGGAGCCGCCCGAGGCGGTGATCAACGCCCTAGCCAAGGTGATCTTGGCTGGGCCAATGGGGTGATTTACCAATTTTGGCCGCTCTCGCTAAACTTGCCGCTGCTGAGGGCGGTAGGCCAGTTTTGGTCACCCTTAGCAATATTGCCAGCGACGTCACCCTGCCACTTTTTCTGCACGTCGGCGCTGTAGTTGAGGTAGAGCTTGCTGTCTACAATCTTCCAAGATTCTGGATCTACCGAGGCCAGATAGCCGCTTTTAACGGCCCAAGCGCAATAGCCGCCGTACTGGGGCGCGTAGGCGACCGGGTCAGCGGTGAAAGCTGCCAGATTTTCGGCGCTGCTAAAGCGCCAGGTGGCTCCATTCCAGCTGGTCTCATAGTCGGCTACGCCTTTGACGGCCTTGCCCTCGGTGAAATAGGCCACCGGGTCGGCCCCGCGAATGGCTAGCCCCTCGTAGCTGTAGATCTCAGCCTCGCCAGCGGTGGTGGCTGCCGCAGCACAGGGATTAGCCGCCGCGCAGGGGTTGGCCGCTGCGCAGGGATTCGCGGCGGCGCAGGGATTCGCAGCAGCGCAGGGATCGACGGCCACCTGGCTCGCCCCATCGGGATTGACCGCTGTGGTGGTGCCGCAGGCGACGGCACCTAGGGTCAGCATGGAGGCGATCGCAATGGCCCCTAAATATTGAATGCGCATGGTAAACCTCTATTCAGGTAAAACTATAGACCGATGGCAACCGCTACCGGAGGCAGTCGATTACAGCCCTTAGCCTGTCATGGCTGTCTGAGAGCGGTCTGAGAGCTACCTGAATGCAGCTTGATGACTAGCTGAGACGATGTTGTGGCATCGACGTTGAGCGCTGGCCTGGTAGGCTTGGCGTAGCCCTGAGTGCTTCAAACCCTACTTCTCAAACGCTATGACCCTGACCCAGGTATGGGGTGCCCTGTTGATCTTTGTGCTGGCTCCGGTGGTGGGCGGGCTGCCCCTGACGGGGTGGTCGACCCGGCTGCTGACGGGGCAGCGGCTAAGCCGGGTGGGCACGGGCAATGTGGGGGTGTCGGCGGCCTTTTATCACGGCGGCAAGGTGGCGGGCGTGGTGGCCGTGCTGCTAGAGGCCGCCAAGGGGATTGGGGTGGTGCTGCTGGCGCGGTACTACTTCCCCGCCGACCCGGTGTGGGAAATTATGGCCCTGATCGGCCTGGTGATGGGGCGCTACTGGTTTGCCAAGGGGGCGGGCACCACCAATGTGGTGTGGGGTGTTGCGGCCTACGATTGGCCCACGGCGGTGCTGACGTTTTTTCTCAGCGGGCTGGGGTTTACGATTTTTCGCGAGCGGCGGCAGGGTCGGCTGCTGTCGCTGGTGCTGCTGCCGCTGATCACCGCCCTGCGCCATCAAGATGGGGCGCTGGTGCTGGCGATCACCTGCCTGAGCATTTTGATCGCCTGGATCTATCAGAAACTGCCCGACGATCTCGACTTGCCCGACGACGAAGGACGCTTGGAGTCTCGCACCATGTTTCGGTTTTTTCGCGGCGATCGCGCCCTAGTGGCCCTCGATGCCCCCCTCGATGCCGCCAAGTTTGGCAACAAAGCCGCTGCCCTGGGCCAGCTCAGCGCCTGGGGCTACCCGGTGCCGCGCGGCTACGTGCTGCCCGCTGGCGATGACCCGACGTCGCTACTAGAGATCGCCAACCCCTCTGAGGCGCAGCCGCTGGCGGTGCGATCGTCGGCCCAAGACGAAGACACCGGCAGCGCCTCGGCGGCGGGGGTCTACCAGTCGTTTCTCAATATCACCGACCAGGCGGGGCTGGCGGCGGCGATCGTGCGGGTGTTTTCGTCCTATAACTCTCAGCGGGCCTTGGCCTACCGCCAGAGCCAGGGGCTGCCCGAGCGGGGGCTGGCGGTGATCGTGCAGCAGCAGGTGCAGGGGCAGTTTTCGGGGGTGGCCTTTAGCCGCGACCCGATTGCCCGCTGCGGCGACGCGGTGGTGATCGAGGCGCTGCCCGGCGGGGCCGAGCAGGTGGTGGGCGGCCAGGTCACCCCCGAGCAGTACCGGGTGCTGGTGCAGCCCGACGATGTGCCGCCCCTGGCGGAGATCGCCACCGCCGACTGGCGGCTTTCAGAGGCGCTGACGCTGACGGTGGAGGGCGATGGCCAGGTGCCCTCACGGTTGCTTCAGCAGGTGGCCTACCTGGCCCGCCATTTAGAAAGCCGCTACCAGGGGGTGCCCCAAGACATTGAGTGGAGCTTTGACGGCGAGACCCTGTGGCTGTTGCAGAGTCGACCGATCACCACCCTGCAACCGCTGTGGACGCGAAAAATTGCTGCCGAGGTGATCCCCGGCACCATTCGCCCGCTCACCTGGTCGATCAACCGGCCCCTGACCTGCGGCGTGTGGGGCGAGATTTTTACGGTGGTGTTGGGTGATCGCGCCCGGGGCCTCGATTTTGAGGCCACCGCCACCCTGCACCACGCCCACGCCTACTTCAACGCCACCCTGCTGGGAGATATCTTTCGCCGCATGGGACTGCCCGCCGAGAGCCTAGAGTTTCTTACGCGCGGGGCCAAGTTTAGCCGCCCGCCGCTGGGGTCTACCCTGCGCAACCTGCCCGGTCTGATGCGTTTGGTCAGGCGCGAGCTGAAGCTGGAGAATCAGTTTGCGGTAGAAAACCGCGATCGCTTTGCCCCGGCGCTGCAATCCCTCGCCGCCACCCCCAGAGAGTCTCTCAGCCCTACAGAACTGATGGCTCGGGTAGAGACCATTCTCGATCTGCTCAAGCAGGTCACCTACTACAACATTCTTGGCCCGCTGAGCTTTGCCCTGCGCCGCGCCCTGTTGAAGGTGCCTGAAGAACGTCTCGACCCGATGCAAAATGCCGAGATTGCCGCGCTGGATGCCCTGCGGGCGATCGCCCAAGACATTCGCCAGGTGCTCTCTACCCCTGAGCTAGAGCGCATCACCGACGGCCCCGCGCTGATGACCGCCCTGGCCGAAAGCACCGACGGCGAGTCACTGCTGAAGGCGATCAGTCGCTTTATCGAGGAGTACGGCTACCTCAGCCCGGTGGGCACCGACATCGCCGTGGCCACCTGGCGCGAAAGCCCCGGCCCGGTGCGCGAGTTGCTGGCCCAGTTTGTGCGCCAGCCGCCGCCGCCCAAGACAACCACCGCTACGCCAACGGGGAAAGCGAACCGGGTGCAGCGTCGCCTCGACCTCAAGGGCCAGGTGAATACGCTCTACAACCAGCTGCTGGCCGAGCTGCGCTGGAGCATTTTGGCGATCGCCGCCCAGTGGCAAACCGAGGGGCATCTCATCGACCAGGCCGATGTCTTCTTTCTCACCCTGGAGGAGATTCAGGGGCTAGTGGCGGGGGTAGAGACCGATTGGCGGCGGGTGCAGCGGCGGGTGGGCGATCGCAAAACCCAGTACGACCAAGACCGGCAGATGCCCGTGGTGCCCTACCTGGTGTTTGGCAACGAACCGCCCAGCCGCGAGGTGGCCCTGGCCCCTGGGGCCACCGTGCAGCAAAAGCTCACGGGCATTGGGGCCAGCGCTGGGGTGGTCACCGGGCCGCTGCGGGTGATCACCCAGCTGGAGAATGTCGCCGCCACCGAGGGGCCATTTATTCTGGTGGTGCCCTATACCGATGCCGGGTGGGCACCGCTGCTGGCCCGCGCCCAGGGGCTGATCGCCGAGGTGGGTGGGCGGCTTTCCCACGGGGCGATCATCGCCCGCGAGTACGGCATTCCGGCGGTGATGGATGTGACCAACGCCACCCAGCGGCTGCACAGCGGCCAGTGGGTGCGAGTCAACGGCGAGACGGGCACCGTGGAGGTGCTAGAGCCGCCCGCTGACGAACCCCTGGCGCTAGGGCCAGGAGGAGAGTAGGGCGGGGCCAGGTGACCCTCGTTAAGCGTGAATGGACAGGAGTGGATCGGTGGCGGTAGCGTCGCAAATTGAGAGGGACAGGTCGAGGTGGCGAGCCTCTGCCCATCGGCCTAGCTCGGGAGGGGGAGAAATTCTTGGTAAATTAGTACATTTGAACTATATTGGTGATGCAATTGTACTGTTGCAGATTTTAGCCACTCAATTTTTGCAGATATGAATGGTCACCGTGGCGGGGCGCAGGCCCTGAGCTGGATTGTTGCGCTGAGCGTGGGGGTTGGCATGATGGCAGAGCTGATTCAATCAAATTCTCAAGGCATCGCTGAAGAACCGGTGGCGGCCGCCCCGGCTAATCCCTGGGTCGGCGCATCGTTTCCGCTAGAAAATTTTTCGCGCTACACCTCGCCCTTTGGCTACCGGCAGCATCCCATGGGCGGGCACCGCTTCCACTATGGCCTCGATCTGGCCGCCCCCATGGGCAGCTACATTCGCAGCTGGTGGGAGGGCAAGGTGATCGAGGTACACGACCACACCGCCTGCGGCACCGCTGTCATCATTCAGTCGGGCCGCTGGACCCACATCTACTGCCACATGCAGGGCAGTGTCGTGATCGAGAAAGAAGGGGGCCGGGTGCTGGTGGATCGCGCGGGCGGCATCGAAATTCGCCAGGGGCAAATAGTGACCTCAGGCCAGCGCATTGGCCGCGTGGGCATGACCGGCAGCACCACCGGGCCGCACCTGCACTGGGGCATGAAATACGACGGCGCCTGGGTTGACCCGGCCATGGTGATCAAAGCCGGGGCCGACTACCAGCAGCTACAGGCGGCGCAAGCCGTAGATTAGCCCCTGGCACACCTGGGTGAGAAACCCCATATCTAGTGTGTCGAGGGTGTCGGTTGCCCGGTGGTAGTGGGGGTTACGCAGGTTGGCGGTATCAGTTACCAAAATCGCCGGGTAGCCCAAATCCCAAAACGGCACATGGTCGCTGCGGCGGGTGTCGGGCACCGTCTTGCCCTGGTTGACCACCGGCAGCCACTGGCTGCGCACCCCGGCGGCCCGAAAGCCCCCCCACAGCTGCACCATGGTGGGGATGCTCTGCCAGGGGCCAATCTGGGCAATGTAGTCGCCGCGACTGGGGTAGAGGCGCTCTAGCCCTGGCGGATACTTCTGAGAGCGGGGCTGGTGGCAGCAGTAGCCCAGCATTTCCAGCGACAGCATCAGGCTCAGGGGTTTGCCTAGCTGGTGCAGGTCGGCGGCGTAGTGGTGGCTGCCGACAAAGCCCAGTTCTTCGAGGTCAAAGGCGACCAAAGTCAGGGGAGATTTCCCCGGCTGGGCGGCAAAGGCGCGGGCCAGCTCTAGCAGCACCGCCACCCCGGTGGCGTTGTCGTCGGCACCGGGGGAGCCGGGCACCGAGTCGTAGTGGGCACCGACGAGAATAGGCGGCCTGTGGGGGGCTTGCCCCGGCAGGTTGAGCACCCAGTTGCGGTGCTGCTGTCCCTGGTGCTCAAAGCTGTGGGCGGTGACCTGGCCCCAGCGAGACAGCTCTTGCCGGATATATTGCTGCACAAAGAAGTGACTGGCCGAAGCCAGGTAGGGGCTGCGATCGCCCACCACCTGCCGCAAATGGCCTTCTAGGAGATGCTGCAATGGGGGCTGAGGATTGGGGTGATCGCTCAAGGAATTCACCTAGGCAGGTTTTTGCAGACCCTTGGTGACATCGGCCAGGGCCTTACGGGGCAACAGCCGCGTGCCCAGCGACAGCAGCTTATTCACAGTGCCGTGGACAGCAATGCGCTGGCCTTTTTCCATGGCGGTGTAGCCGTAGGCAGCCACTTCGGCGGCGGTGGGCAGGTTTTTGCCCTCAAACAGTTTTACATCTCTGATCGCGGCCCGGTCTTTAAACTCTGATTGAGTGGGGCCGGGGCAAAGGGTGGTGGCGGTGACCCCGGTGCCGTCAAGTTCGGCGGCGATCGCCTCGGTAAACGACAGCACGTAGGCTTTGCTGGCGTAGTACACCGCCATATACGGCCCCGGCAAAAACGCCGCTGTCGAGGCTACGTTGAGAATGCGCCCCTGCCCGCGTGCGATCATCCCCGGCAGGTAGAGCCGAGTCAGGTGGGTCAGCGCCACGATATTGAGCTGAAGCATGGCGTTGTGCTTGGCCCAGTCGGCCTCGGCAAAGGCGGTGAGATCGCCAAACCCGGCGTTGTTGACCAGGGCGTAGGGGGCAATGCCCTGGGCCTGAGTCCAGTCGAAGAATTGCTGGCGGGTATCGGCGTCGGTGAGGTCGCCCCGGTAGGTGAGCACCTGCACGCCGCGAGCGGTTTCTAGCTCGGCCTTGAGGCTCAGCAGGGGATCTTCTCGGCGGGCAATCAGCACCAGGTCGTGGCCCTGGGCCGCGCACACCTTGGCTAATTCGTAGCCAATGCCGCTGGAGGCCCCGGTGATAATGATTGGCTTTGCCATAGTTTGCCCCTGGAGTGAATCGGCTTGATTCTAACGAATCGATCAGGCGATATACGAGCGGGGCTAAGAGTATCCCAACTCAAAAAACATCCCTTCCAAGGACGCGAACTCGGCCCGTTGGGCCGGTCGCGGTGAGATCCCGGAAAGTATTTAGTTGGAACACTCTAAGGCTGGCTGCGGGACGAGAAACCGGGTTTCTGCGCCAGAGCCTGGAGCAAGGCCCAGCAGAAACCCGGTTTCTGGCATTGCCGGATGCCCTTGAATCAGAGCACGCTATTACTAACGGAGGGGAAACTACACTAGCGCCTTACGCTTGAAGGTGCCGATGCCCGCGTATTTAGCTCTGGCGCCCAGCTCTTCTTCGATGCGCAGCAGCTGGTTGTACTTCGACAGGCGCTCACCCCGGCAGGGGGCACCCGACTTGATCTGCCCGGTCGCCGCCCCCACCACCAGGTCGGCGATGAAGTCGTCGGGGGTTTCGCCCGAGCGGTGGCTAACCATGCAGGTGTAGCCCGCCTCGTGGGACATTTTGATGGCTTCGAGGGTTTCAGTAATCGAGCCGATTTGGTTGACCTTGACCAGGGTGGAGTTGCCGACGCCGTCTTTGATCGCCTGGGCGATGATGGCGGGGTTGGTGACAAAGGCGTCGTCGCCGACCAGCTGGACGCGATCGCCCAACCGCTGGGTCAGCAGCTGCCAGCCCTCCCAGTCTTGCTCGCCCAGACCATCTTCGATGGAGACAATAGGGAACTGGCTGGCCCAGCTTTCCCACAGATCAATCATGTCTGCGGTGCTCTTGCGGCTGTTGTCAGACTTGTAGAACAGATAGCTGCCGTCCGCTTGGTACAGCTCGCTGACGGCGGGGTCGAGGGCGATCGCAATGTCATCCCCAGGCTTGAGCCCCGCCTTCTCAATGCCCTTGAGAATCACCTCAATGGCCTCCACATTGCTCTTGAGGTTGGGGGCAAAGCCGCCCTCATCGCCAATGGCGGTGCTGTAGCCCGCGTCTTTGAGCACCGACTTGAGGGCATGGTAGACCTCGGCCCCGTAGCGCAGCGCCTCAGAAAAGGTGGGCG
>JBBSLR010000017.1:0-14608 GCA_038255045.1 Phormidesmidales cyanobacterium | reverse complement strand
TATCTTTCCCCTGGGGGCGATGCAGCTGACCCAGCGATCGTCTAACGTGCGGGTGTCGTCGGGGGTGCCAACGCTGGACGAAATGTGCGGCGGCGGCTTTTTCAAAGACTCGATCATTCTGGCCACCGGGGCCACGGGCACGGGCAAAACCCTGCTGGTCAGCAAGTTTTTGGTGGAAGGCTGCAAGAGCGGCGAACGGGCGATTTTGTTTGCCTACGAAGAGTCTCGCGCCCAGCTCTCCCGCAACGCCTACTCCTGGGGGGTCGATTTTGAGGCAATGGAAGAGCAGGGGCTGCTGAAGATTATCTGCGCCTACCCCGAGTCGGCGGGGTTAGAAGACCACCTGCAAATGATTAAGACCGAGATTGCTCACTTTAAGCCGTCGCGGGTGGCGATCGACTCGCTGTCAGCGCTTGATCGCGGCGTCAGCAACAACTCCTTTCGGCAGTTTGTGATTGGGGTAACGGGCTTTGCCAAGCAGGAAGAAATCACCGGTTTTTTCACCAACACCACCGAGCAGTTTATGGGGCTGCACTCGATTACCGAGTCGCACATTTCGACCATTACCGACACGATTTTAATGCTGCAATACGTGGAGGTGCGGGGCGAACTGTCGCGGGCCATCAACGTGTTTAAGATGCGCGGCTCGTGGCACGACAAAGGCATTCGCGAATACACCATCAATAGCCAGGGGCCAGATATTAAAGACTCGTTCCGCAACCTGGAGCGGATCATCAGCGGCTCGCCCACCCGCACCTCGGTGGATGAAAAGAGCGAGCTATCGCGAATTATTCAGGGAGTGCAGGGCGACTCGGAGCTGTAGGCAAGGCTCTGGGTTTCTAATGGCTACACCACGCGATTTTCTTGCACACAGCGGGCGTACCAGTGGTAGCTGGCCTTGGGAATGCGCTGCTGGGTGGCGTAGTCAACGTAGGTGATGCCAAAGCGGCGATCGTAGCCGTAGGCCCACTCGAAGTTATCCAAAAAGCTCCATAGAAAATAGCCCGTCAGCGGGTAGCCCTCTTGCACGGCGCGGTGAGCCGATCGCAGATGCTGTTGCAGGTACTGAATGCGGTCTAGATCGAGCACTTCCCCGGCGGGCGTGAGTTCGTCCTGGGCAGCGCAGCCGTTTTCGCTAATGAAGACGCGCAGCTCGGGTCGGTGGAGGGTATCGCTGATGTGGCGCACGCCCCAGTAGAGGCTGTCGGGCAGCATGTGCAGCCAGGGCATATGCATGCGGGGATAGCCCTGGGGAAAGGGCAGAATCTCAAAGCCGTTGGGGTTGTCGGCGGCGCGCACGTAGACCCCGGTGTAGACGTTAAAGCCGAGGGCATCGAGCGGCTGGTGAATGACTTCGAGATCGCCGGGCTGGATGTCGGGGGCATTGTCGCCCAGGTCTGCCAGCAATTTGGCACTGTATTCCCCAGTCAGGGCTGGGTAGAGAATGCCGCCGTTGGTGCCCGCCTGGGGAAAGGCGGCCTGGGCAGCGGCGATATCTTCTGGACTATCGGTCAGCGGTACCGTGGCGAGGTAGTTGTCGACCAAGGCCACCTGGCAGGGCTGGGGCGAGGCGGCGCGAATGGCTTGGCAGCCCAGGCCGTGGGCCAGCAGGGCATGGTGGGAGGTTTGCCAGACTTCTTTAACGGTTTTGACGACGGTGCCGGGGGCCATTTCGGGCGCGTGGCCCACGCCGTAGCCCAGATGAGTAAAGCAGAAAATTTCGTTGAGGGTGATCCAGTGGGTGACGCGATCGCCCAAATGCTTCACCACCACCGTGGCATAGTCGGCAAAGTCTGGGGCCATTTGGCGACTGCGCCACGAGCCGTACTCGGCTTCGAGCGCCTGGGGGCTATCCCAGTGGAACAGGGTGGCGTGGGGGGTGATGCCAAATTCCAGCAGGGTATCGACCAGTTCGCGGTAGAAATCGAGCCCGGCCTGGTTCACCGCGCCGCGCCCGCTGGGGACGATGCGAGGCCAGGAAAGGCTGAAGCGGTAGTGGCGCACCCCCAGCTCCGCCATTAGGGCGATGTCGTCGCGGTAGCGGTGGCAGTGGTCGCAGGCGATCGCCCCCGTATCCCCATTCAGCACCCGCCCTGGGGTCTGGCTAAAGACATCCCACACGCTGGGGCCGCGCTCCTCGGCCGCGCCCTCGATCTGGTACGACGAGGTGGCGACCCCCCACTGAAACCCCGACGGCAATGCGTAGACCATGATTTCGTCCTGTCCCCGTTCTTGTCCTGTCCCCGTCTTCGTTTTGTCTCCCTCCTGTCCCCGGCGGCGGCAGATGACTAGGCTGCTTCTACGGCGGCGCGGTGCTGGGCGATGATGTCGCAGCAGGTGGCGACCGGAGCGCGATCGGCCATGGCCGTCACCAGCGCGTCGAAGGCGTCGCGATGCTTGTCTAGCAGGGTTTTGGCCTGGAGGGTGGCCCAGCGCTGTTTGAGGGGGATCTCGGCGGGCGATCGCCCCAACGCGCTCCAAAACCGGCCCAGGGCCAGGGTATCTTCGCTGCCGCCCTCGGCGTCGCCGTAGATCAGCTGCTCGGCGGCCATGCCCGCCATCCACACCTGGCAGTAGCGGTCAATCACCTGGGGGGTGAGCCGCTGCAGGGCGGCGGGGTCGCTGGGGCCAAACACCACGCCCCCCTGCCCCGCAATGCCCTGCCGCCAAGATTCCCAGGCGTTGAGCGTGTAGGTTTCGACCGGAAAATCGAGCAGCACCGCCGCTAGAAAGTGACCCGCCTCGTGGTGCAGCACTCGCTGGCGATGATCTGGCGAAGTCCAGGCTAGGGAATCCATGGCGATGCTGCCAATGCGGCCCCCCAGACCCAGCTGATCGAGACTGAATACGCCCAAACCTACGGCGATAAACACCGCCAGCACCGCCGGAGAAAGGCTCACCAATGGCCCCAGCAGGCTGGCCATCGTGACCCCAAAGATAGTGACGGCAACGGCGTTGAGGGTGGTGTCGCGCATGGGCTGTGACGGTAACAACTGGCTCTATGGTAGCGGGGATCAGATAACGGGGCTGGGGGCTGAGGTCAAGGCTGGCGATCGTCGCCGAGGTCAGTGATGGCCGATTCTTTACGCTGTGCTAGCGGCTACTCCTGAACGCTGTAGAAGGTTTCGAGGCTGGTGCGATCGCCCACAAACCGCCAGTGCCAAGGCTCAAAGGCCACCCCCTGAAAGTTGTCGGGCGGGAACGACAGCTCATAGCCAAAACGCACCGCGTTAGTCTCCAGCCACTGGTAGGCGGGGGTATCGACAAAGTCTGAGCTGAGGTGAGTCCCCGCCCGGTTGCTGTCGCCCACGTCAATGGCGTAGCCCGTGTGGTGCTCACTATAGCCCGGCGGCGCGCTGACCTCGGCCCGGGTTTGAGCATCTTGGCCGCGCTCGGCCTTGAGGCTAAAAAAGACGGCCTCTTGCTCGGCCTGGGAGCGGTAGCCCGACAGCGGCACCAGGCGCATGCCCGCCTGGGCAGCGGCCTGGGTCATGGCCTCGTACTGGGCGGCGGCGGCAGACCGCAGCCGAATGCTGCCGTTGGCAGCGAGGGGCACCAGGTCTTCAGCGGGGGCTTCCTCAAAGGCGCGGTGGCCCAGCAGCTTGCGGCTAGAGGGGGCCAGCTGCACGGCGCGGTCTAGGTCGGTTTGGTTTTCAGACTCTGCCCCGGCTACGGCGGCAGGGTTCACCATGGTCTCAAAGGGCTGGGTAAACTCCGTCGCCGAATAGCGGGTAGTTTGGTACCAGGCCACCAGCCCCCCGGCCGCCAGGGCCAGCAGGGTCAAACCAATCATGCGGCGCAGCAGTCGGGTGCGCCGCAGCCAGGGCGGTTGCTCTGGGCCTGGGGCGTAGAGGGGCAGGTCGCGCGCGGCTTGGGGAATATCGTCCAAAGGAGGCATGGTCGCTAACAGGTACCCGGCAAAGCTCCAACCATTATGGCCTCTTATGCCAATCTCAAGGGCGGCGATAGGATTAAAGTCTGACCTGAAAGGCGATCGCAGCGTTTCTCGCTACCTGTCACAATCCCATGGCAGAGGCTGATCGCAGGCCTTCTATATAAATAGAAACCTGCTGATCAAACCTCTACTAACAAAAGCTACGGGGGCCGTTGTCTTGCCATCGCTAGAAATTTTAATCCGCCTTTACGGGCCCATTGGCGCTGGGGTTTGCGCCGGTATGCTGCTGGGGGTGATGCTTTACCGCTTTGCCCCCCACCGGGGACAGCCCCAGGGGCTTTACCACCAGGTGCCCCTGGGGCTGGGCAAATTTTTGTTTTGGGTGGGCATTCCCCTCAGTATTGTGGGGTTTATGCGGCGGGCCGATCTATCGGGCAACCTGTATCTGGCCCCGGTGGTGGCCTGGGTCGCCATTTTGCTGGGGCTGCTGTGCAGCCGCCTGTGGATCGGTGCCGACCGGCTGCCCTGGCCGCGCCCGACCCAGGGCAGTTTTTCCTTGGCCTCTATGCTGGGGAATACCGGCTACATTGGCTACCCGGTGGTGCTGCTGCTGCCGCAGCTGGGGGTCAGCGTCTTTGGCTGGGCACTGTTCTACGATGCCCTGGGCACCCTGCTAGGATCCTACGGCTTGGGGGCCATTTTAGCGGCTGAAATGGGTGGTCAGCCGAGGGCAGCCACGCCGCGACCGTGGCTAACCAGACTGCGGGCGGTGAGCCAAAATCCGATCATTCTGGCCTTTGCCCTGGGGCTGTGGCTCCAGGCGATCGCCCTGCCTGCCTGGCTCGATCAGGGCCTGTACCGATTGGCCTGGGCTATTGTAGTGCTGTCGCTGGTGCTGATGGGGTTGCGCATTCAGCAGCTGAGCTCTTGGCAGCACCTGCATCGGGCGACGGTGGCGGTGGTGATTAAAATGCTGGTGCTACCGCTGGCCGTGGGGCTGGGGCTGACCCTGCTGGGGGTAGATGGCCCGCCCCGGCTGGTGATGACCCTGCAAGCGGGGATGCCCTGCGCCTTCTCTAATCTAGTGCTAGCCGAGGCCTATGATTTAGACCGCGATCTGTCGGTCACCTGTGTGGGGCTAAGCTCTGCGGTTTTGCTGTTGACCTTGCCCCTTTGGCTGTGGGCATTTGCTGGGGAATAACCTTTGGGGAGTAATGACGTGATCACAACCCGATGGCTAGCGCCGATCTGCTGCACCAGTTTGCTGCTTTTGGGCGGGGTGTTGAGGGGCGGGGCGGGGCCGTTCACGGCGCTGCCTGGGCAGGCTCAGCCCGCGCCCGCAGCCCAGACGACACCGCCAGCTGCCGGGCCGCTGCTGGCACCCGGCGATCGGGGGGCTGAGGTGAGCCAGCTCCAGCTGGAGCTGGCGGAGGCAGGGTTCTACCCTGGCACCGTGGACGGTCTCTATGGTGCCGACACAGCCGAGGCGGTGCGATCACTGCAACAGCAGCAGGGGCTTGAGATTGACGGCATCGCCGGAGAGCAAACCTGGCTGGCCCTAGCCACCCTGCAAAGAAACAGCATTCTGACTCTGCCGCCGCCCCTGTTGATGCCAGAGCGATTGACCTTTACCCCCCTGATGGTGGCCCAGCCAGCACCACCCCCCTCGGCCCTTTGGCTGGCGCTGATGCCCCTGGTGCCCATTACTGGCGGGGCCGTAACCTACCTACAGCGACGGTTGCAGCGGCAGCTACGGCGCAAGCGCACCCTGCCCCGATAGAGCGGCTGTGAGTCTGGGGTGTGAGTTTGAATTGTGATTCTGGGCTATTTCTGGGGATTGACCCAGTCTTGACCGCAGAGACCTGTAACGTTTTGAGGCGCTAGCCCCGCTTGAGACCCCCCAAAAGCCAGCAGATATCCGGCAAATATAAAGAAAAAGTACAGAACTCACCCCTGCCCCCTAGGCCAGCGGTCACCATAGGGAAGTCTGGAGCAGAGGGTTAAACCCTGATCCGGTTGCCAAACCGATTATTTCCTGGAGATTTTTATGCTGACCGTCGCCGACATTATGACCCGCAATGTCACCACCATTGCTAGCGGGGCCACCGTAGCCGACGCCATCGAGCTGATGCAGCAGCGGCAGATTCGGGCGCTACTGGTCGAGCATCGCTCCCAAGATATGCCCTTTGGTATGGTCACCGAGCGCGATATTGTCTACACCGTGGTCGCCCGCGGCCATAACCCTGAGCAGGTACTGGTGCAAGACATCATGCGGCAGCCCTGCATTTCCCTAGACCCCGACCTCACCGTTCAAGCAGCGTCCCAGATGCTGTCAGACAGCGGCGCGCAGCGTGCCCCAGTAGTGCAAGACGGCCTGCTGTTAGGGGTGATTTCAGTCACCGATATTTTGATGCGGGGGATGACGGCACTGGCGTTGAGCCGGTAGGGGTGGGTGGGTGAGTAGATGGGTGGATGGGTGGATGGGTGGGTGGGCGGGTGAGTGCTGAGTGCTGACTCGCCCATAATCTTTGGCCGATGTTTTCAATTTTCAGCCGATGGCCAGGGCGCCCGGTTAGACAGCTCCGTCAGCAACCGCAGGCGATCGCGCAATTCACCGGTCAGCACATCAGGCTGGTAGCGCCAGGCCCAGTTGCCATCGGGCTGGCCAGGGGTGTTCATGCGGCAGTCGCTGCCGTAGCCCAGCACATCTTGCAGGGGCACAATCGCCTGGTTGGACACCGACATCAGCGCCAGGCGAATCAGCGTCCAGTGAATGCCCTCGGGGCTAAGGCAGCCGACGTACTGCATCAGGCGATCGCGCTCGTAATCACCAATTTGCTCAAACCAGCCCAGGGTGGTGTCGTTGTCGTGGGTGCCGGTGTAGACCACGCTATTGGCAATGTAGTTGCAGGGCAGGTAGGGATTATCGCTGCCGCCGCCAAAGGCAAAATGCAGAATTTTCATCCCCGGAAACTCAAACTGATCTCGCAGGGCCTCAACCTCTGGGGTAATCACCCCCAGATCTTCGGCCATGATCGGCAGGGTGCCCAGCTTTTGGCGCACGGTTTCAAACAGTTCGGCACCGGGGGCCTCAATCCATTCGCCGTTCATGGCGGTGTCTTCGCCAGCGGGCACGGCCCAGTAGGCCTGCAACCCCCGAAAGTGATCGACCCGAATGATATCGACGTAGCCCAGCAGCGCGGTGATCCGCTGAATCCACCAGTTAAAGCCGCGGGCCTGTAGCCCTTCCCAGTTGTAGGTGGGGTTGCCCCACAGCTGCCCAGTTTCGCTAAAGTAGTCGGGCGGCACCCCGGCCATCAGAGCGGGGGCCAGGGTCTCGTGGTCGAGCATAAAGTTGTGGGGAAAGGCCCACACATCGACGCTGTCGTGGGCCACGTAGATGGGAATGTCGCCGATGATCTGAATCTTGCGATCGTTGGCGTACTGCCGCAGCGCCTGCCACTGGCGGCGAAACTCAAACTGCAAGAATTTTTGGCAAAAAATATCGCTTGAGAGCTTCTCGCGCCACTGGGCCATGGCCTCTGGCTCGCGCCGGGCCAGGGGGGTGGGCCACTCGGTCCAGCCAGCGCCGCCGTGGGCATTTTTAAGCGCCATAAAAAAGGCAAACTCATCGACCCAAAAGTGGCTCTCCTCGCAGAACTGGGCCAGCGCCGCTTTGTCGTCCTCTGAAGCCGTCTCTTGAAACCGGCTGGCGGCCCGCTCTAGCAGCCGCATTTTAATCGGCAGCACCTCGTCAAACACCACCCGATAGTCGGGCAGGTGTTCTAGATCGCGCAGCTCGTCGGGGTAGAGCAGGGAGCGATCGCACAGTATCTCTAAACTAATCAGCAGCGGGTTGCCCGCCATTGACGAGTAGCATAGGTAGGGCGAGTTGCCGTGCCCCGTTGGCCCCAGCGGCAGCACCTGCCAAAGCTGCTGGCGAGTTTCCGCCAAAAAATCTACAAATTGGTAGGCCTCAGAACCCAGCTCGCCAATGCCAAAACGACCCGGCAGCGAGGTGGGGTGCAGCAAAACGCCACTGGCTCTGGGAAAGGGCATAGTTCGCTCTCGCTCAGTGAAAATTCCAGTTGACTCTAGCACGGCCTGCGGGGGTGAGAGAGCTACCCATAGAGTTATTTTGGTTTCAATCAGAGTTTATGAAAACTCATCATAAAATCTCCGCCCATGACCACTTACCGCAACCCCGCCCCCACCGTCGACGTTATTATTGAGCTGCTGCACCACCCCCACCGCCCGATCGTGCTGATCGAGCGCCACAACGAGCCCCTGGGCTGGGCGCTGCCCGGCGGCTTTGTCGACTACGGTGAAAGCGTAGAAACCGCCGCCCGCCGCGAAGCCCAAGAAGAAACCGGCCTCGCCATTACCCTGATCGAGCAGCTCGCGGTTTATTCTGACCCCGCCCGCGACCCCCGCAAACACACCATCAGCATTGTGTTTCTCGCCACGGCGATCGCCGACCCCGTCGCTGGCGACGACGCCAAAACCGCCGCCATAGTCAACCCCTGGCAAGCCCCGGCGGATCTCTGCTTTGATCACGATCGCATTTTGCGAGACTATTGGCAGTATCGGTTCTACGGCCAGCGCCCCAAATTTGGCAGCGACCTAGAGCAGTAGGGAATAAGGAATAGAAAGCCTAAACCTCACCCCTTACCCACTCACCCATCCACCCACTCACCCACCCCCACCCATGCAGCGCACCATCATCAACACCCCCACCGCCCCTGCCCCCGTCGGCCCCTACAACCAGGCGGTGGCCGTGAGCGGTCAACTACTCTTTGTCTCGGGTCAGATCGCCCTTGACCCGAGCACCGGAGAGCTGGTGGGCGAGGGCGATGTGGTGGCCCAAACCGAGCAGGTAATTGCCAACCTCAAGGCCATTCTGGTCGCCGCCGGGGCCAGTCTCGACAACGTGGTCAAAACCTCGGTGTTTCTCAAAGACATGAATGACTTTGGCACCGTCAACGCGGTCTACGCCAAATATTTCGGCGGCGACGAAGCCCCGGCGCGGGCCTGTGTAGAGGTGGCGAGGCTGCCCAAGGATGTCTCAGTAGAGATTGAGTGCATCGCAGCGCTCTAGTACCCCATGAAGATGCGGCGAGAAAGCGATGACCCTCGCTTAGAGGCACTGCTGCTGGGCGGTGGAGCGATCGCGGCGGCTAAGATGAGCGGGTTTGGCGTCTATTTGATGGCCAGCACGGTGCTGGGCGGGCTGACGAATGCCTTGGGCCTGACGCTACCGTTTGCAGTGTATATGGGCATGAGCCAGGCGATCACCCTGGTGCTAGGGCCAGTGGGGTGGGCCGCTCTGGCGGGTGGAGTCGTTTGGACGCTCAACCAACCCAACTGGGCTCGGCTGATATTGGGGGTGGTCTATATTTCATTCATGCGGAATAGGGACGTATAGGATTGCTTAGCTCTCTGCCAGCTTAATGTTCGCAACAATAGGCTTTAATTCTCCATGCCATCGTTAGATTTGATTCATAATGCCGTCAAAGCAGCCTTAATCAAGGATGGTTGGCTAGTGACCGACGATCCATACGTTATCGAGTACGGTAGAACTAAGTTATATGCTGATTTAGGAGCAGAATTGCCCCTGGCGGCTGAAAGGGGTGGTGAAAAGATTGTCGTGGAGGTAAAGAGCTTCATCGGCACTTCCAAAATACAAGATCTCAAAGAGGCTCTTGGACAATATGACATCTATAACTATCTGCTAGAGGAAATAGCCCCTGAGAGAAGGCTTTATGTTGCTGTCAGCTCTGGGGTATATCAAACATTCTTTCTGCAAGATATTATCCAGTTGATCTTAAGAAAGCATCAGCTCCCTCTGATTATTGTCGATCTTGAAACGGAGGCAATTACGCAATGGATAAGGTGACAGAATACCCGAAGCTCATTGAACAGATTTTGTCTGGCTACATTGCTCTTTGCAACCGTCGCCCTGATCGCGAGATAGAGACTTTTTTAATTAAAGATGAAGCTCAAGGCCACTACATCTGGATGAACTTAGGCTGGCAAAAGGAAAAACGAGTCACAGGCATGACGGTTTATGTACGCCTGCGAGACGATAAGTTTTGGATCGAAGAAGACTGGACAGAAGAGGGAATTGCTACTGCCTTACTAGCCGTAGGAGTACCAAAAGAAGATATTGTTCTAGCATTTCATGAGCCAAAAATGCGACAATACACAGATTTTTCAGTGGCTTAGGACATACTCACGATATTAGGATGAGGTCTGCTTCAGTCAGCGTTCTATTTTTGGTAGCTTCATTGCCTGTTTTGTATAGATTTAAAAGGGATAATAGCTATGGTGTGGAATATTATCGCCGAGAGCGTGCTGAGGGTTTTCAAGATTCCAATATCAATATCTTTGGGGTTTGCCGATCATTACTATCTCAGTGAGACAGAAGGCCTCATCGATTCTCTTGGCTGGGGATCAAAAGGAATTGAGCTACAGGGGAAGATTAACATCACTCGTGAGGAATTAAAACGTGTAGAGCAGTTTATGGTGGCGGCTAAATATAACGTTGCTATCAGCAATTGCGAACACTTTGCGAATTACGTTCTCTATGGAATAAATCTATCTACTCAGCAACATGTTTGGTGGAAAGAGCTAAGCGCGGAAGTGATTAGCTCTCTCTTGCCAGTAAACAGTAAGAGCAAAAACATCGATCAAGTAGCAGGGAGTCTAGCTGCAAGTATCCTTAATGAAAACTTAAGATTAGCCAAGGTTGAACGCGCTAACCAGGCTAGAATAGAGTTTTGGGAAAAAAGATTGAACAACCAATGATTCTTGAGTTTTATAGTTGCAACGAAATTTCTATTTGTAATTCAATTGTAATATTTAAATTATGCTAGTTTTCTTTATCCATGGCGTTGCGACTAGAGATGTAAAATACTCAAACTCGCTCATTGATGGCATCAAGAAAGAATTTAATGAAATAAATCAAAAACTGCCCTACTTCTACACCAGTTTTTGGGGTCATGTTTTAAATGACTTCAACAAAATTTGGAATCATATTGACGAAGACCTACATTCCCTTGAGAAATGCAACCCTGGCGTTAACGCCAAAGAGGCATTCCGATACAGGCAATTTAGAGAAGGTCTAATTTCAGAATTTGCAGGTGACATGTTTACCTACATGAATGAGAAGCAAGGCCGCGAAGTTAGACAGCTCATCGCAGATCAACTTCTCAAGTTTGTAGAGAACCACCCAGAAGAAGAAGAGATTCACATTATTGCTCACTCACTGGGAACCGTTATTCTATGGGATATCCTCTTCTCTGATAAGTTCGAAGATGGAGATCCAGCACATGTGATTCGAAGCATAATCTCAAAACAGAAAGTTGGAGATAAACCTGGAAAGATATCTCTTTCCAGTATTACAACTATGGGTTCTCCGATTTTATTCTTCAACGCTATGCTGGGCATTGATGCAAAAGACATTGAGCAAAAAATTCGAGACTATACTTTTGGCAAGATTCAATGGTTGAATATAGTACATGCCTCTGACATAATTGCATACCCATTGAGTGCTAGCTTAACTCTAAGTAAAAATAGTAAACTTTCTTTTCGCGACTTCTTCGTCTGCAAAGATGCAAATTTGATAGAGTCAGCCGCACGAAAAATAAACCAACAGGAGGTTGCACTTGTTGCTGGAATTAGCGACGCTCACGCAAGTTATTGGGCGTTGCCAGAAGTTGCTAAGTCAATCTCGGACTTGATATCTTCAAAAAGGGCTAGTTCCTTGTTTGTGAATAAACTTATGCTTAAAGCGTTTCTCTAGATTCATTACTAATCAAGAATTTAAATTATGCTTGTATTTTTTATCCATGGAGTTGCGACCCGAACCGCAAAATACTCGAATTCGCTTATTGATGGCATCAAAAGAGAATTCAGCCAAGCCGACCAAAAGCTGCCCTACTTTTATACTAGCTTTTGGGGCCACGTCTTAAATGACTTTAACAAGATCTGGAATCACATTGATGAAGATCTTCATTTCCTTGAGAAAAATAATCCCGGCATTAATTCCAAAGAAGCATTTAGATACAGGCAATTCAGGGAAGGTTTACTCTCAGAGTTTACAGGTGATATGTTCACCTACATGAATGAAGAGCAAGGCTATGAAGTTAGACAACTCATTGCAGATCAACTCACTAAGTTCATAGACAAGCATCCAGACGAAAAAGAGATCCATATCATTGCCCATTCATTGGGAACTGTTATTTTGTGGGATATTTTATTCTCAAATAAATTTAAAGAAGGAGACCCGGCTTATTTGATTAGAGAGGCAATCTCTGGCAATGAGGCCAAAAGCGAGAATCGAAAAGTTTCTCTGGCCAGCATCACAACTATGGGATCTCCAATATTATTCTTCAATGCAATGCTAGGCATTGAAGCTAACGACATTGAGCAGAAAATTCAAAGTTACACCTCAAGGCAAATTCAGTGGCTCAATATAGTTCACGCTTCTGATATTATTGCCTACCCACTAAGTGCAAGTCTAAACTTAAGTGGTAAGAGCAAACTTGTCTTTCGCGACTCTTTTGTTAACAAAGACGCAAACTTGTTAGAAACAGCCGCTCGAAAGGTCAACCAACAGGAAATTGCTCTTGTTGCCAGCATGATGGATTCACATTCTAGCTATTGGAAATTACCTGAGGTCGCACAATCCATTTCAAATCAAATTATTAGTCAAATTAGTTTTCTGGAAAAAGTGTCTGTACTGTTGAAGAAAGTGCCTGGGATGTCTCGCATAGGCATTAAACTTCATTCTGATAGAGATATCGTTGATATTATTTATTTCCGAGATAACAGCGGAAGATTAGAGTACATGAAAAACTTCGCAGGTGTTTACCATGTTTATGTTTATAACACTCTATCAGCATCTGTTTTTTCTGGCTTTGTTGACTGGGGAAACACAGATGATCTATTAGAGGAAATTGAGTATGTTAGATGGGAGTTTGGGCGATCTTAAAACTTTAAAATTAAAATACGATGCAATAATTTCTATGATCCCTTAGGAATGTTGTCAGTGACGCTTCTACGCCTCAGTTTTGGGGAACTCTGGAGCGTTTAAAGATTGTCCCCACGCTAGAGCGTGGGGACAGTTTAAGACTCTAGGCGGCTGAGTGAGGTTGCTTAAATAGCCTTGAGAGCAATGCCTCAGCCTCTACTCCGTCGTCGCAAAGCGAATCTTTAGATAGTCGTCTTCCATCTTTGCGCCCGAGGGTTGCAGCGCCGCCAGGGCCTGGGGCAGCACCAGGTTGCGGCGGTGGTTGCCGATGCGCACATTTAGCTCATCCGCCGACTTGCTCAGCTCAATCTGGTCTTTAGGAATGCCCGGCAGGTATAGCTCTAGGCTATAGTTGCCTTCCTCCTGCACCACCCGCAGCGTGGTTTCTTTGTAGTAAACCTGGGCGGGGTCTTCGTCGGCGTAGAGGGTTTCTTTAAGGCGCTGGAGAGATTCTAGGCCGCAGAGCTCTTCGGCAAACAGGGGCACTTCTTTCACCGGCAGGGGGTGAAAGTTCTCGTGAATTTCGTGCTTGTACTGCTGCTGCTTTTCTTTCATCCGCTGAAAGAAGGGGTCTTGCACCTCGTCGGGAATGATGCGGTTGGCGATCACCAGATCGGTGCCGACGTTGTAGAGGCTGAGGTAGGCGTGGGCGCGGAGCGATTCTTTGATCACCATTTTTTCGGGGTTGGTGACTAGGCGCACTGAGGTGGTAGTTGTGTCGGTGAGCACTTTTTCTAGCTCGATTAGCTGCTCGTAAAACTCGTAGGGGGCATCCATCACCTCTTTGGTGGGCAGGTTAAAGCCCGCCACCGGGCGAAAGAAGGGCTGCACCAGGGGCCTCAGCGCCTCAGACACGGCCTGGAAGGGCTTGTAGAGTTTGCGCATGTACCAGCCCGCCACCTCGGGCAGGCTGAGCAGCCGCAGGGCGGTGCCGGTGGGGGCCGAGTCGATGATCAGCACGTCGTACTCGCCTTCGTCGTAGTGGCGCTTCATGCGCACCAGGCTAAAAATTTCATCCATGCCGGGTAAAATGGCCAGTTCTTCGGCCTCAATGCCATCTAGGCCTCGGGCTTGCAGCACGTCGGTGATGTAGCGCTTCACTGCGCCCCAGTTGCCTTCGAGTTCCATCAGGGCGTCGAGTTCGGCCCCCCAGAGGTTGGGCTGCACCAGGCGCGGGTCGTGGCCGAGTTCCATGTCAAAGCTATCGGCCAGGGAGTGAGCCGGGTCGGTGCTGAGCACTAGGGTTTTGTAGCCTAGCTCTGCGCAACGCAAGCCTGTGGCGGCAGCTACGGAGGTTTTACCTACGCCGCCTTTGCCGGTCATTAACAATACCCGCATGTGGGTGTCCTCGCCTTTTCCGTATGGTTCCCTATTTCTCTAATCTAAAGGTTTTTTAGGGTTTCCGCAGGGCGAGGTGGGGAGCAAGGTAGAGTGTGATCCCGTTGCTCAGCCCAGCAGGTCGGCGCGGGGGCGAAAGCGCTCGGTTTGGCGGAGTTCTTCGTAGAGGGCTTTTTCGCGATCGCCCAACCCCGTCGGCACCACCACCTCTAGTTCAACAATCTGATCGCCCCGGCTTTCTCTGCCGATCGGGTAGCCCCGCCCCGCCAGCTGAATGATTTGCCCGGTCTGCGCCCCCTGGGGCAGGGTGGTGCGCAGGGGGCCATCGAGGGTGGGGATAT